>JAKSPA010000209.1 GCA_024405235.1 Lentisphaeria bacterium | reverse complement strand
CATGACCAGGGAGGGGGACGCCGGCGGGCTAGATATTTAACATAACAACTAAAAGGGGGGTGATATAGCGCCAGGGCCACCAGAATCGCTGTGGCGCGATTCTGGCATTTTCAATATGCCGTTTTCGACGTCTGCAAATGCGATTTTGAAGGATTATACGTTTTTTTCCGTTTCGCGCTTTTTCATGACGAATGTGCAATTCGAATCTGTCCCGCGCTTTATGAAATTTGCAAAATCGTTTGAGCATCGTTCGCCAGATTGTCCTGCCGTCGATTGTTGTCAGAATTTTTTATCGACTAGTTGGTATTGGTCTTTGATTATATGTCTATATTATTAATATGTCTGGAAAAAGTACAAAAAAAACTGCGGCGATTGCCGTTCTTCTTTTGGTTGCAGTGATGGCACGTGCCGAATTGCCGACGGATGTTGAAATGCTGCGGCAGGAATTGACGGAAGCCCGTGAAGTCGCCGCGATGCGCGGAGAGGAAAATGAACGTCTGGCTGCGGAAAAGGCTGTTTTGGAGAAAGAACTCGCTGAAATGCGCAGTCGCTATGCATCGCTGCTTCTTGAAACCGATCAGTTGGTCAAAAAATCGATGGAAGTCGATTTGGAGGCTGCGGCGCTTGTTCGCGGTGATGACAAAAAGGACGACGGAATTGTCGAGGCTGGAAAAATGCTTGAAATTCTGGGGTTCTGCCGAAAAAAGATTTCTGAATTCGCCAGCGCCCTGAATGGCCATCGCGAGACCATGAATGCAATCATGGATGCGATACAAGCATCGGAGGCGACTCGCGAACAGGCGTCGAAAAGTCTGCTCGCTCTTGAAAAAAAGTTGGATGAATGCCTTGAGATTCTTGAACTTTCCACAAATCAGGGGATGTTCGCCAATTCGGAAAGCTGCGCTGTCCTTCGATTGGATACGGCGACGCAAATCGCAATCATCGACCAGGGAAGTCTTCATGGCATTCGACAGGGACAGAATTTGGTCATGGAACGCGAAAATGTATCGGTGGCGACATTGAAGACCGTAATCGTCCGCCCTCGTTATTCGGCCGCTATTCTGACGGAAGGTGATTTCAATGCGCTTGCATGCGGCGCGCTTCTGCATAAAAAATGACGGCGTTTGCGAAATAAAAAGAACACCCCATGACAATATCCGTCAAAAAAAGAACCATCACGATTTGCAATCAATGACTGAAGCAATATATTAAGCGTCTTTACGCGTCGGAAACATCCGATAGCGAGAAAAATTTGTCGGCGTCAAATCCCGATCGGTCGGAATATCCGACACCTTCGGACAGGCTCTCAAGGTGGCTTATTCAGCCAGACCCGAGGGCAGGACGCAGGCGCATCTGATGCAGAATGCCGCAACTGGCAAGTCGCAGAAATGCACGCTGAGGATGCAAAACGCCTTTCGAATTTCTTTTCTTTTTTTTCGTAATCCCAAACACAAGGAACCCAACAAGCACAGTAAACATGGAAAAAATCGCCATTTCCAAGTATGTGCGGATTAGCCCCTTCAAGGCGCGCGAAGTCACGCGACTCATCCAGGGCAAACCCGCCATCACGGCGTTGAATACCGTGGCGCTGATTCCGCGTAAGGCCGCCAGATTGGTGGAAGCTACGCTGAAATCCGCTGTGGCCAACGCGGAAAACGCAGAGCAGGGCGCGGTCGACCGCAGCCAGCTCATCGTCAAAGAAGCCACTATCGGCGAAGGACCGACCATGCGTCGTTTCTGGGCCCGCAGCCGTGGCTCCGCCAGCCGTATCCAGAAGCGGACTAGCCATATCCGCATCATCGTCTCGGATGCCAAGGCATAACAGGAGGTAATAAAGTGGGTCAAAAAGTTAATCCGATTGGCTTCCGCCTCCCTCTCCGCAAGGACTGGAAATCTCGCTGGTTCGCGCGTAGCAAGGAGAAGGCTGACAGCATCAACAAGTCCTTCGGAGAACTCCTCCAGGAAGATCTCCGTATCCGCGAGAAACTCGCAGCTCTGCTCAAGAACGCAAGCGTCTCCAAGGTCGTCATCGAACGCTTCGGCCGTCGCATCCGCCTGAGCATCTTCACCGCACGTCCCGGTGTCATCATCACCGGTCACTTCGACGAGAAGATGGACAAGAAGGGCGCCAAAGCCGCTCCTGCAGCAGACGCAAAGGCAGACAAGAAGGGCGCTGGTCTCGACAAGATCAAGGACGAACTCAAGAACATCGCAAAGGATGAGGAAATCCTCGTCGATGTCAAGGAAGTCCGCACTCCAGAGGTCGATGCGGCACTCGTCGCAGAGTCCATCGCACAGCAGCTGGAACGCCGCGTTGCTTTCCGCCGCGCCATGAAACGCGCTATTCAGACCGCCATGGAAAAGGGCGCCGAAGGTGTCCGTATCCGCATCAGCGGCCGTCTTGGCGGCGCCGAACTGGCACGTGTCGAGCAGTACAAGGAAGGCAAGGTGCCACTGCACACCCTTTCTGCCAATATCGATTACGGCTTCACCGAGGCACACACTCTGGCGGGCCTGATCGGAATCAAAGTCTGGATTTGCAAACCCGAAAATTGGGAGGAAATAAACAATGCCACTAATGCCAAAACGCGCAGAGCACCGAAAGGTGCAACGCGGAACGCGCGCGGGCCTCGCAACGCGCAATAACAAGCTGGACTTCGGCGACTACGGCCTCCAGGTCCTGGAGCGCGCGTGGCTCACTGGTGCGCAGATCGAGGCGGCACGTGTCGCAGCGACCCGTCGCATGGAGCGTAAAGGACAGCTTTGGCTGAGAATCTTCCCTGACAAGCCTGTTTCCAAGAAACCTCTGGAAACTCGTATGGGTAAGGGAAAGGGCGCCCCTGAATTCTGGGTCGCAGTCATCCGTCCGGGTAACATGGTGATCGAAATCTCCGGATGCTCGGAGAATGTCGCCAAAGAGGCTCTCGCACTGGCCGCCAGCAAACTGCCGGTCCGCTGCCGCTTCCTCTCCCGTTACGTCGCCGAATAATCACGGATGCCGGCCGTGATTGAAGGATTGCCAGAAACCATTGGCCGGCCCAATTAGGAACTTCAAAAAAAATGAAAGCATCCGAGATCCGTCAGAAGACCGACGACGAGATTCTGCAGCAGCTTGAAGCGAATCGCCGCGAAATCTTCCAGCTCCGTCTGAAGTATCAGACCAGCGAACTGAAGGACACCGCGAAAATCGGCAAGCTCCGCAAGGACATCGCCCGTCTGGAAACAGAAAAGACCGCACGCGCAAAGGCGGCCAAGGCCTAAACCATAAACAGGGGTACGCAAGATGTCAGAAGATACTCAGAAGAATGTCGCCCCCGCTCAGGTGGAGGCACGTGAAAATCACCGCAAGGTGCGCATTGGCACTGTGGTCAGCGACAAGCAGGACAAAACTCGCGTCGTCGCTGTCGCACGCACTGCAGCTGATCCCCTCTACAAGAAGGTGATCAAGCACACGACGAAGTGCTATGTGCACGATGAGAAGAACGAATCGAAGATGGGTGACGTGGTCAAAATCATGGAGACCCGCCCTCTGTCCAAGATGAAGCGCTGGCGCCTGGTCGAAATCCAGAAGCACGCAGCTACAAACTAACCTCTAGCCCCAGGAGAAGTCAAAATGATTCAGATGCAGACCACAC
>JAKSPA010000208.1 GCA_024405235.1 Lentisphaeria bacterium | reverse complement strand
GCACCAACTGTGCGCGCAACGCTGGGTCGCAGTGCCGGCGCAGCCCCCGTGGGCGTGATCTGGTAGCCTAGGGTAAGCGTAGCAGCGGTGCGCGCAACCCTGAGTGCCGCGGAGCTTGCTCCGCGGAATCACCAGGGGCTATACACTTCCGGCTGTCTAATAGAACTCCTTGTCCTACAGAATCTTCTCCAGCACGCCCATGTATATCTTGTGGCCGAAATCGTTCGTATGGTTGACGCCGTTGCCTGTCAGCGAATAGTAGCCCTTGCGGCGAACACATTCCTGCCAGACGTCATAGACGTTTGCGACAGCCACTTCGCTGCCGTATTCGGCGGCGAGTTGCATGAAACCGTCGTGCTGTGCCTGAAGTTTCTCCGGATCGACAACGCTCCAGATCGGATTGGCCGCCATCGTGGCCACGAGTATGATTTCAACGTTGGGATTATGGAGACGCGCCAGTCCGATCATCAGACGATGTGCGTTCAGGAAGACATCGACTCCCAAGCCGACATCGTTCATTCCATATGCAAGAATCAGCAGATCGGTCTTGCGGTTCATCCACAATTCACGCATATCTATTGCCTTGAGGCATCCAGAACCGTTGATTGCGAAATTCCTATATTGTATATGCGCGCCGTATTTCTCCTGCAGATGCGACACGAACTGCTGCGACCATGTCGGACGATACGGCGGAACGCCGACGAATCCGCTCGCGTTGAATCCATCGCTGATGCTGTCGCCTAGATGCACCACTTCCACGTGCTCTCCTGCGGCGAGCTTCTTGCGGACGCGCGGCAATTTGTCCAATTGCGTTCCGAGCAGTTCAGGGCAATCCATGCATTCAGCCTCGTAATCGACCTCCACTTGATGACGCGCGAAGAAATCCGCGTTGTCGAAAATCAGCAGAGAACCGTTCGGGCCGCCTGGAATCGCATTGTTGCCTGGAAGAGGATACAGAATGCCCTTCTCCTTCGACGGCGTGAGTTCCTCCTTCGTCAACGCAGGAATGGCAGAATTTTCAGTCAAAGCAATCCGCGTGCTCCCTTGAGACCACACGTAATCGACGCCTTCTTCATAGACTCTATTTTCCTGCGGCTGAAAGACACGCAGAACCTTTCTGGCAGGAAAGAGGAGGCTAGCCTCACGCGTGCCTGCAAACATCAGACTCTCGCCGCGGACCATACGATCCTCTTCGGACCATGCATTAAAGAGATTCATCATATTCCTCCCTAATTATTCGCCCTTCTTCAAAGCATCTGCCAATTTCAAAAGGCCATCCGTCAGTTTTTTGGGCAACGGATCAATTGAAACGACACGGCATTTCAGCTCGTTGGCAATCGTCTTCGCTGAACGCGGCGAGAATTGCGGCTGCACGAAAACAGCCTTGACCTTCAATTTACGGCCAAGACGGAGAGCCTTCTGGAGATAACCGCCAGTCGGTTCCTTGCCCTCCTCCTCTATCGCCAGCTGCGTGATGCCGTATGCTTCAAGAAAATATCCGAACGCAGGATGATACACAAGAAGCGTTCTGCCTTCAAGACCAGAAAGTTCCGCACGAATCTTCGCGCTGGTTTTCTGCAGACCGTCGTTGTATTTCTTCAACGCCTTCTGGAAATCATCGGCTTCGTCAGGCATGAGTTCGCTAAGCGTCTCAGCGACATTTTCGGCGTATTTCATCATATTGGAACATGAAAGCCACACATGCGGATCATTGCCACCGTCCTCAAATGTTCTTTTCTTCATTCCTTTTGTACCATCGATGACATTCAGCTTCGGGAAGGACGCCTTGAGCTTTGCGACCAGGACCTCCTCGAAAGGCACGCCGATGACGAATACGGCGTCGGCCTTCCCTAGCCTGTTCAGCAGCCTGGCGTCTGGCTGATAGGTTTCAGGACTGGAACCAGGAGGCAACAGCACAGCCGCCTCGACATGCCTGCCGCCGATAGCCTCCACGGCCTCAAGCATTGGCGAAAGAGATACGAACACCTTTACGTGCGCAGCGCAAAGCATCCCGCAAACCAGTGCGGCGACGGCGATGAGAAATCTGTTTGACATGTCTATCTTCCTCTTATATGCTACTCATGTGCGCCCTGTGGATTTTCGATGTTCGCATGCGACTTGTCCAAATGATCGAAAGTGATTTTTCCCAACTCGTCGCACTGAATCTTGTGACGTGCCTTCATGAAGCCGATGAACGCATCAGGCAGGCATTTTTCTATGCGGCGGACGGTGGAGGACTCCAGACCGACAAAAGCTTCCGAAACCTCCGCCAGCGTGATCTGCGTCGCAGGGCGGCCAAGCATGTAGTCGTATGATGCCGGCGGATCCGCCTCAGGCTTCCGCTGAATCACAAGCCCAGCCTTCAGAAGGCTTGCAAGGGCGAATTCCAGTTCGCGGATTGAGACTTTGTTCTTTACGGCGAACTCGCCGGCGTTCCAATAGCCATTGCCTTCGTCGTAGTGCTTGCTGATGGACTCGACAATCGCAACGCCGAGCAGGCGGTTCGCACCCGCCTCCACGGGACGCAGCTGTTTCGTGCAACGCAGAAGGCGCTGGTTCTGCGCGGCGTAGCAGAGTTCGGCGCCGAAAAGCGTCACAAGCCAGCTGGTATAAAGCCACGCAAGAAAGAAGGGAAGCGCAGCAAATGTTCCGTAGATGGCATTGTATTTTGCCAATCCGACCTGCCATTTGACATAGACCAGCAGAACCACGCCCCACGCGACCGCTGTGACTGTTCCCGCCAGAAGCGCAGGACCAAGCCTGACATTCGTATTCGGCATGAAGAGATAGAGCGCCATGAAAGATGTTATCAGGCAGATGAACAAAATTAGCTTTCCCGCCATTTTCCCCCAATAGATCACCATCTCCGAATCAGTATGAAGGAAACTCGCGAGGGAGCCTGAACTGATGAACGCCGTCAGCGAGAGGACTAGGAAGAGCACTACGGGAATGAGCAGTAGGGCCACTAGATATTCGCTGACCTGCCGCAGCACACTTCTGCCACGCTTTACGCACCAGATGTCGTTGAAGTTGTTCTCAAGCTTCTTGATCGACATGACAGCCGTCGCCAGAAGCGTGATGACACCGATGAAGCCAAGCGCTGCGAAATTCGTATGATCGACGTAGCCGATCAATTTCAGTGCTGCGTCCTGCATCGGCGCAGGAAGTTCCGCAGCGAATCCAGGCTGGACATCCGACGCCACACGGAATTTCGGCATGTCATCGGCGATGGGCTTCGGTTCAGCAGCTTCGCTTCCGTCCTCCTCCAAGGCATTTTCTGCCTGCATAACAGCCGCCTCCACCGCCTCTGCACGATCTTCCGCGCCGCCGACGACACGATAGACGAAGGTCTTCGGCAGTCCTTCGCCTGCATCCATGACAAGCGTCTCTATTCCGAGCTGCGCAAGCAACTGCCGCTGCAATCCAATGCCCTTGCAGAATGACAGCGTAATTGCCAGCACTGGCACCAAAGACACCATTGTTATATAGGTCAACGCACTGCTTTGGAGCGTGCAACGATCCTCAAAAAAACCGCCGATGGCAACGATAAGCAGACGGCACAGCGTATATCCCTCGCGCTTGAGAAAACGCAGCGCAGTGAAATCTGCATTCCAGATGTTCTCCGTGAAAAAATCCT
>JAKSPA010000207.1 GCA_024405235.1 Lentisphaeria bacterium | reverse complement strand
TGTATGAATACCTGTTCGCAGCGATGTATCTTCGAAAGCTGACGCAGTATGTTTGACGGAATTCTTATGGCACGTCCATTGGAACATAGCGCTCTTGAAATTGACTGACGTATGCAGTAGCACGCATACGTCGAGAGCCTGTGCCCCCTTAGCCAATCGAAATTCTCGATCGCGCGCATAAGGCCGATATTGCCCTCCTGCACAAGATCAGGCAGAGACATGTAGCCGCTTGAAAAACGCCGTGCGACAGAAATGACAAGGCGCAAATTGCCCTCGACCAACGCCGTCATCGCCTGACGCTCCTGGTCGTTGGCTTTGCGCATTTCTTCGCACAAGATCTTCTTCTCCTCCTCAGAGACGCCTTCTTCATGCCACTTTCCTGAAATGAAGAGTTCCACGCATTCTTTGTAAAAACGCTGCTGGAAATGGACTTTGCCACGACTGCGAAGATAGGGACCGAGAATCTCGGCCACGGCGCGAACGCCTTCATCCGTCTCCTTTCCGCCTTTTGATAGGCCCTTGATGCACTTATGAATTATTTCGGAAGAATTGTCGAATATCTTGATCAGGAATTCGGATTCCACCGTCGAAAGCCTTTCGTCAATATCCACATCATCGTCTTCATTGATTTCATCGTCATCCGTATGTGACAAAACTATATAATTGGCGAGATCGCTCCTATCCGGACTCTCGTTCAATTCACGCATCTTCGCCAATATGACCTGCGGATGCTTCTGAATCAGATTGCGGATTTTCTCGCGGGAGTCCTGGTAACATTTAGCCCACGCCGCTTCCTCCTCCTGACTCAGCAGGGCCTGGTTGCCCCCTTCGCGCATATATGACGGCAGCACTTCATGGCTATACCACGAACGCCAACCATCCTGCGCAGAGAGGACTCCGCGACGTGAACTATTTTTTCCGTTTTCAACCGACATCTTCTATCATGTCCGACAGACACATGAATAAAGATAATACATCTTCGATTTTTCGTGTGCCTGTCAAACCACCGCCGCATGAATTAATCATGCGACAGTATTCATTCATCAATATCCGTGCTTGTGAAGCACGCGTTTGATGATCTTGAGGTAATCACGGTCAAAACCGTCTATCTCCTTCCACTTGTCTTCGTGCGGAGAAAGAATAAACGTGCACGGCATTTCATCGCCGGTCTGAAGCATCATCTGCAGACGCTTTCTCGTCTGCACCAATTGCTTGGGCAGCGTTCTGTTAACAGGCGTATCCATGTAGACGAGAATCAGATTGTGCGCTGCGAACTCCTTGAATTCTTTGGTATCGAGGACCTCGCGATGAAGTTTCTGGCACCATTTGCACCAATCGGAACCAGAGAAGAGGACGAGAATCGGTCTGTTATGACGTCTTGCCTCAAGTGTCGCGCTATCCCAGTCGTCAAACCATCCGAGAGGGGTCGTTGAACCGATTGGTCTTGGAATCACAATTTCTTCAACATACGGCAGAGGAACCGTGCGCGGCGGTGGAATGATAACACCGTGCTTCTGCGGGGGCGGAGGTGCGATCGGCGGCGAAACGGGTTTGGGCAGAGGCGGCGCGATCGGCTGCGGAACGGGTTCGGGCTTGTTCGGCGGCGTAGGCTGCGCTACAGGTTTGACTTGCGGCACAGGATCGCGCTTTTCCATTGGCTTGCCGCCATTGTCCTTCGGATTGCGCAAACCGCCTTTTCCGTGACCATCATGCTTTTTTTCGCCACCTTCGAAATGCTTTCCATCATGATAGCGATTGATGTTCTTGCCGCTGTCACGCTTACCTGATTTCTTGGCATCTTCGACTTTCGGACCGCCTGCTGCGGGACGTTGTCCGACATTGGCTGGTCCTTCCGGACGTGGCGGTGTCTGGATTTCGCCAGGTCCCTTTTTGGGCGGCTGAGCACCATTGGGGGGCGGCGGGGCGGCAAATAGCGACAAAGCGCAAAGTATGCAGACAAAAGAGAATACCTTCATCTGTTTAATCTCCTTAAGATTCATGTTCAATACAAAAAAAACGGAACTCATTTTTTTCTAGGGTGAAGCTTGCGATACGTCCACGGCGGAATCGCCTCCTCGCCGCGGCCTACGGCATCTCCCCAAAGGCCCTTTCCTGCTTTTTTGGCTCTGTCCTGGGCATTTGCGTATGCCATATCGTCGCAATACTGAATGTAATGCCAAACATAGCCGTTTTCAAGCAATTCCAAAGAAAAATCCTTTCCGTTCAAATATATTGTCGAAACACTCCTGCCATATTGGTCATCATAGCGCATGAGGACCTCCACGCTTTTCGACAGCAATCGTCCGCTGACATATTTGCGCGCCTCTCCGCCAAAATTCTGCGCGCTTTCGGGAGCATCCACGCCATAGAAACGCAGGCGCACTTCACGACCGTCGACCATTCGCAAATCCACCGTATCGCCATCGCTCACGTGAAAAACAGTCCCTGCCACAAGAGCAGACTCCTGCTCCGATGCAGAATTCGCGCCATCGCTATTTTTCTGCAACGGCGGCTTTTCGTTACCGCCGCTCCTGCGACGTCCGACAGCATTTCTGGCTAATTCTCTCCACGACAGGCGCTCATCCGCCCCTATCTCCTCAAGACGTTCGCCGCTTTCACGCAGAAACGTACCTATGCGCGAAAGGTTTGGCAGAATCTGCCAGATTCCGAGAAATAGAAAAAAGACCGCGCACGCGAAAAATTTTCTCAAGATGCGCGAATTCTTTCTTTTCCGTCTTCTATTCCCTGCCGCCATGTCCAATAAGGCTGTTCTGTGGCTGGCTGAACAGTTCGCTTGCGTTCTGAAGCAGGATTCCAGTGCCGTTGACGACAGAGCGCAACGGTTCATGGCCAAGCACTGCCGAAAGTCCTGTGTCTTCGGAAATCACATTTGCAAGGCCGCGAAGCAGACTGCCGCCGCCGGTGAGCGTAAGACCGTTGTCGACCAGACGGCCAGCGATTTCGGGCGGACATGCGTCAATTGTCTTGCGAATCGCCTTGACGATGTTGGAGACTGGACCAGCCAGTGCGCTGCGGATTTCCTCCGATTTGACAGGGACCGATTTCGGCAGCTTGTCGCCAGGCCCCATGACAAGTCCTTTGACCTCCGTCACCAATTCCTTCTCCATCGGATAGGCACTGCCGATTTCTATCTTGATTCTTTCGGCTGTGGGCTGACCGATAAGCAGTTGCTTTTCACGCTGGATGTATGCAATAATAGCTTCGTCCATCGAATCGCCGCCGTATGCAACGCTCGTACCAGCCACGATCTGTCCAAGCGAAATGACCGCGACTTCCGTTGTGCCGCCGCCGATATCGACGATCATGTTGCTGTCAGGCTCCTCGACAGGCATTCCAGCACCAAGGGCGGATGCGAATGGCTCCTCAACAAGACGGACGGCGCGGGCGCCTGCCGACAGCGCACTCTCCTTGACAGTGCGAATGCCGACTTCGGAAATGCCAGAAGGAACCGCAACGAGCACGCGCGGCTTCATGATCTTATAGTGGCCCGATGCTCTGCGGATGAAGCTTCTGAGCATTTCGTCGGAGACTTCCGCGTTTGCGATGACGCTGTCGCGCACAGGGCGGATGACACGGATGCGCTCGGCGGTCTTGCCGGCCATCTTCTTCGCCTCGGCA
>JAKSPA010000206.1 GCA_024405235.1 Lentisphaeria bacterium | reverse complement strand
CGAAGCACTCAAAAGCCGCAACACGATGCTGAAGGTTCCTGGACGCTATCCCAAAGCGGTCATAACCGCCTACGATCAGGTAATGACTCAGCACGCCGCAATTATCGAAATACAACGCCAGAAATTCGCCGAAAGGCTGAACGAAGAGGTTGTCAAACAATCGAAATTGTTCTTTCCAGATGGAAGAACGCTCTCAATCAATTTCATCTCCGGAATCGGAAGGCTGATGGAAAAAGTCTCGGAAGACGAAAAAGCCGTCCAAGATAAATATCTCAACGCGCTGGACGAATGCTTCGAACGAGACTGCAGGGACGGTGCGACGAAATATGGTCCGCAGCGAAGCGATCTCGCATGCATGCTGAACGGCCGACAACTGGCGCTCTATGGGTCAGAAGGCGAATGCAGAACCGCCGCCATCGCGCTGAGATTCGCACTGCTCGCCGCACTCAAGGAACACCATGGCGCAACGACAATCACCGTTCTTGTAGATGATGTCCTGGGAGAACTCGACGCCACGCGCAGAAAAGCATTTCTCGAGCAGGTCATTTCAAGCGGACAAGTCATCTTCGCAGGAACCGCCATTCCGCAGGAGTTCCCTCAAAACACATCCATCTTCAATGTGGAACGCGGAACCGCGAAAAAAATATTTTGTAAATCTTCAATTTAAAGCCCGAAACCATATTTGAATTATTGTTCGGTTCTCCCTATATGTATTATAGTACAAGATACTCTTTATCCCCCATCAGGATATTTTTTCAGTCTTTTCTCTTTCATTCCTTTCCAAAGTCCCTCGAATGTCTGCGTGCGGCACATCACAATCCAAGATCCGGACCTATTATCTGAGCTCCGGCAATCTGGGAATTTCCATTCTGGATGCTCTTCGGAATGAACCTAACGTGGAACTCGTCGGAATAGGTTCGCAGCCCGATCGCCCAGTTGGACGCAAGCACGCACTTACACCAACGGCATTCGCGCAACACGCGCTGGAACTGGGATTGCAGGTAGATCGCATTCAGTCGGTCAACGCACCGGAATTTCTGGAAAAACTCCGCGATTTGGGTATAGAGATTCTGCTGGTCGTCGCCTTCGGGCAATTGCTGAAGCGCGATCTTCTGGCGCTGCCGCCATACGGCTGTCTTAATGTCCACGCATCACTTCTGCCGACATACAGGGGCGCCTGCCCTATAAATGCGGCCATACTTAACGGAGACGCGGAAACAGGCGTCACCTTTATGCGAATGGACGCCGGACTCGACACAGGACCTATTTACAAGTCCGTCAGTCTGGCAATTGATGACACGGAGACGACAGAGCAACTGGAAGCACGCCTCGGACGGCTGGCAGCAGAGCACATAGGCGGGGTGCTCTGGAAGATTGCAAGGGAAGGCCTTGTGCCGACTCCACAGCCACCCGCCCTCACGCCGAATGTCCGAAAAATCTTGAAGGAAGACGGCGCGATTCATTGGACATGCTCAGCACAGCGGATCTACAACATGATCCGCGCATACCAGCCTTGGCCACGCGCATACACGTATGTGCCTGTCAAGGGGGCAATGCAGCGCATCCAGATTACAAAAGCCACATATGACGCCGACACCAACGGCGCGCCAGGTCAGATCATGCCCTCAGACGGCAAGACTCTGGCGATCGCCTGCGGAAGTGGAACCCTCTTCATCCACAGATTCATTCCTGATGGAAAGAAAGAGATGAACACGGCGGATTTCACGCGTGGCAATCCAATAATGCCTGGCAGCATTTTGGAATAAAAACACTCTGCCGATATTTCTCCATCCAAAATGAAACAGATCCTCATCAATTCCGAGGAACTCCAAGTGCGTGTCGCCGTCGTGGAAGACGGGACACTGCAGGATTTCTTCATGGAAAGAACAAACAAGGACCGCATAGTCGGTTCTATCTATAAGGGAAAAATCAAAAATCTGGAGCCATCGCTCCAAGCCGCATTCGTTGATATCGGTGTCGGCAAAAATGCTTTCCTGCACTACTGGGACATGCTTCCAGCGACTCTTGAAAAACTCGAAGGCGATGGAGACGACTATGATGACGACGAGCTGACCAAGCCCGGCCAGGAACGCGCCCATGCGGCCATGGAAAATTCCATGGACGAAGACGACTCGTTCGACCCGCCCTCTCCTCCCGAAATCGAGCACGCAGAAGCGGTGGATGAAAGCGATGTCATCGATGTGGAAACACAAGCGACAGAAGAATCGGTCAAGGCTCCTGAAACACAGGAAGCAGCTCCGGAAGAAGTCGCCGAAGCGCCTGCCGTGGTTCCAGAGGTCGTCATGGATGGCAAAGTCATCCCGCCGGACACGCAACTGGCAGAGGGCCTGCTTCCCATTTCCAAAAACGGAATCAGTGGACTCATTCCACTTGCCAAATCCGCTGCTCCAGCCGATGCCAAGACGGAAACCATCACGGCGCTTCCAAAACTGGAACCGCTGACCAAACCCGTCACGACTTCGGAAACTGAAAATGCGCCTGCAGAGCAGGAACCTCCCAAACCCGTCGTCGAGCAAATCACGATTGACGAAAATCCGCCGCCTGTGCCAGCTGAAATGGCACCGCGACAAAATGCCAACCAGAATGGCAACAATCGCAACCGCAACCAGAATCAGCCGCAAAACCAGGACAATCGCCAACGTCCGCAGAATCAGAAGAACAACAACTCAAACGGACAGCAGTCTAACGGAAATTCAAACGTCGGACAGAATTCCGACGGCGGCCATCGCAGTAGACGCAGACGCAATCGCGGAAATCGCGACAACGCCGGCGCGCAGAATGGACAGCGCAACCGCAAGCCAGGCATCTTCCGCAGAGTCCTTGAGATGCTTTTCCCTGCTCTCAAACGCTCCAGACTGGAAAAGAACGAACAGCAGCCTGCAAACAAACAACCGCAGCAGACGCTGACGCCGCTCTCGCCGAATTCAGGCAAAGGCGAACTGGTGCCATTGACCCCCAACGGCAAGACGGGAACCGTCAAGCCGCAGCAGTCTCAACCGCAGCCACCGAAAATGGAAAAGCTTCCGAAGCCTGAAAAGCCCAAGAAGCCTGAAAAGAAGGGACCAACCGTCGAAGACATTCCCAATCTTTTCCATGTTGATCAGGAGATTCTGGTGCAGGTCACGAAGGGTCCAATCGGGACCAAAGGTGCGCGCGTAACGACAAATATTTCCATTCCAGGAAGATATCTTGTGCTTCTGCCAGGCTGCCCGCACGTCGGAATCTCACGCCGCGTAGAGGACCGTGAGGAACGCAGCCGTCTGAAGCAGATGATCAAGACGATTCTGCCTCCGAACATGGGCGTCATCTGCCGCACGGAAGGCGCGGGACTCAAGCGCGAGCACTTCCTGCGCGATCTTCAGATGCTCATGGATGCATGGCACAAGGCAGAGGACATCTCCACCAAACGCCGCGCGCCAGTCTGCGTCTATCAGGAGCCAGCGCTGGTGGAAAGAACCCTCCGCGACAGCCTTACGCAAGACATCGACGAAATCGTCTGCGACACTAAGGAAGCCTACGATCTGGCAGTCGAGATGCTCCGCCGCTTCGATCGTCTGGACTCCATCAAAGTGAAGCTCTACAACAATCCGGCGCCGATCTTCATCAAATACGGCATCAGCCAGCAGATCGAAGGAATTTCCAACCCCAAGGTGCCACTGCCAAGCGGCGGCTA
>JAKSPA010000205.1 GCA_024405235.1 Lentisphaeria bacterium | reverse complement strand
GACGGGCTTGGCAATTCGCCTTTCAAGATGATTCGGTTGGTGCGGTCGGATTTGCCTGGAACGGGAATGGCGGAGACTAGCGCCTGCGAGTATGGATGCATTGGCGCCGTCAATACATCGCGTGCGTTGCCGAATTCAACGATGTGTCCGAGATACATGACGGCGACTTTCTGTGCGATAAGTCTGACGACGCTGAGGTCGTGCGATATGAACAAATACGAGAGGCTGTGCTTCTCGCGCAATTCCGCAAGAAGGCGTATGACTTGCGCCTGAACCGAAACGTCCAGTGCTGAAACAGGTTCGTCGCAGACGATGTAGTCTGGTTCCAGCGAGATTGCGCGGGCGATGGAGATGCGCTGACGCTGTCCGCCGGAGAATTCGTGCGGATAACGGAACATTCCTTCCGGCTCCAGGCCGACTTCGCGCATCAGTCGCGCGGCGGCTTCCTCTCGCGATTCGCCTTCCTTATATAGTCCGTATGTCTCAAGACCTTCCGTGACGAGTTCCATCACGCTCATTCGCGGATCAAGTGAGGCAAATGGATCCTGAAATATCATCTGGAGGTTGCGCCGCGCCTTTCTTTTGGCGTCGCCCTTTAGATTCGCGACGGGCGTCCCGTCCAGTTCGACGCAGCCTCCCGTCGGCGTCTCAAGGCCTATGAGCGCTCGTCCCAAAGTTGTCTTTCCGCAACCGGATTCGCCGACGAGTCCGAGAGTCTGTCCGCGCGGAATTTCAAGACTCACGCCGTCCACGGCACGTACATGTCCTACGACGCGGTTGAATATTCCGCTTCTGATGGGAAACCAGACTTTCAGATCGCGGCAGGATAGCATCTAGCAGAACAACTCCTCTGTTGATTTGTAGAAATAGTCGTACGTATGCGGATAGTAGATGGCGTCCCGTCCATGGCAGTCAAAGTGCTTCAATCCGCGCAGCGCAGAGGATGAAATGTGCTCAAGTGCCTTGTCGCATGGGATATACACCGAATGAGTCTCCGGACGCATTTCCTGCATGAAGCACTGCTGGCTCATTTCGTAGTCGAGATCATAGCCGTTGCGCAGGCCTCTGACCAAAGTGACGTCGCAGAATTCCGATTCCTTGTCCAGAAGATCGACCATCAGATTATCGAAGAATACAACTTCGTGGAAAGGCAGAAGCCGTCTTGTGGCAAGCGCATCTTCGTCTGCGATTGCGTCTCGGCGGCCTGGATTCTTTTCAGGATTGACGCCGACTGCGACGATTACTTTGTCGAACATCAGTTCGGCCTTGTTGAGAATGGCCTCGTGTCCGATGTGGAAGGGCTTGAATGAGCCCGCATAGATTCCGACGCGTGGCCGTCTGCGTTCGAGATATTCAATCAGAAAGCGCATGTTCGTGCGGCATTCTGGGAATTTTCTGCTGAAGCGGTCGAAGAATGCAGCGCGTCCTTTGCGGTAGTCCACGATGTTGAGATATTGGAATTCGCGGAAAATCTGGAATTCGTATGCAAGAAGATCGACAGGGGAGCCATGCATCAGGACATCGCAGTCGCATTCGTGGAATTTTCTGGCGTTTTCCGTGACAGGCGTCTGAGCCTTAGATGACATGATGATGTCGTGCACTGCCTTACGCGATTCCTCAGGAAGATCCCCGCCAAGAGAAGGATTCATCTTCTCGAAGATTTCCATGGAGTGCTTTTCGTTTTCGGTGCCTTGAGGATACCAGTAGACGTCGTGGAAAAGCGCGGATAGAAGCAATTCGGCCGTCGCCTTCTTGGGCAGGGCGTGCTTTTTCACCAGAAAACAGATGTTTTTCAGATGCTCCAGCGTGTGGAAATGACGGTGCGGTTGTTGATATGCATTGAAAATTCTCTCCAGCCATGCGGCATCCAGATTCAGCCCGAATACATTGTATGCCGAAAGGATTTCGCGTATCTCCTTCTTCAATTGGGAAGGATGGACGTTTCCGAGATAGCGCGGAGTGGCCAGTGATGTTGGAACGATGGCAGACATTTGCAATTCTCAATTCAATTAAAAATTCAATGTAATTCTCAATTCAATTCATTTCAATTAATTGCGAATTGAACATTGAGAATCGGCTTAATATAAGTCGTGTAAAAAAGCCAGTCAGAACTGGCTCCAGTCCGAAAGGGCGCGTTTGGCTGTCCGCTGTATGTCCTCCCAATGATTTTTGCTTGAGGCGTCATAGATTGCCAGAACTGGTATTCCAGCCAGCGAAGCGGATTGAACCGCATGCCACGCGTCTTCGACGACTACGGCATCTTTCGGATCGGTGTTTTCAAGTTCCAGCACTTTTTCGAAGACCTTCGGACTGCTTTTGTAAAGTCGCAGTTCCGTGCAGGTGTATATTCTGCAGAAGAATTTTTTCAGCCCAGTCCGTTCCAATGCGATTTCGGCGAGCGGACGATCGGTGGCCGTGAGTATGACGCAGCGCCCGCCAGCGGCGCATATCTTTTCCAGCGCCTTGTCTGCGCCGCTTTTCATCGGTGCAGTCGTTGTATAGAATTCCTCTGCAAGCGAATCCAGTCCCTTGATGATTTCGGGGGCGGAACACGTGAAGCCATATTCGCTTCGCAGCAATTCGGCGGCTTCTGGCATTGACATTTTTATGACGCGGTCTCTGAAATCCGTCTTGGGCTCTCTGCCATTCCTTTTGAGATAGTCTATGCCAAGATGTTCCCAAAGCGGCATTGAGTCCAGAAGGACGCCGTCCATGTCGAAGATGTATAGCATTGCAGTGAAAAAAACGTTTAAGTTCTATCTTGCGGACGTAAAGTACAATAAAAATAATACAGTTGCGCGAAATCGGTTTACATTACGTTGATTTCTTTTTTGAAATTGTTGTCGTATATCAATTCATCATGGCAAAAGCTCAACAAAATCGGATTTGTGTCGACTATCTAGTGATAGGATCAGGCTTGGCCGGTTTGACCGCCGCTTTGGAGGCCGCCAAGCATGGTCAGGTGCTTGTTGTGACAAAGGCGCGTGCAGAAGACTGCAATACGCGTTATGCCCAGGGCGGAATCGCCTGCGTCATGTCTGAGGACAACGACTCTTTCGAGGCGCACGTTCAGGACACGCTTGTCGCGGGAGCGGGACTCTGCAAGCCAGAAGTCGTCCGCGCAATCGTCAAGGCGGGGCCGGAGCGCATTCGCAATCTGCAGGCTCTCGGATGTCATTTCACGCTGAAGAAGGAGGTCACGCCTGATCTTCCCGCAGGACAGGGGGAGGAATTCCATCTTGGACGCGAAGGCGGACATTCCGCGCGCCGCATCCTGCATTCAGGAGACATCACGGGCCGCGAGGTCTCGGAAGTCCTTTTGGCGCGCTGCCGTGAGAACAAGAACATCACGATTCTTGAAAATCATCTCGCGGTGGATCTGATTTCGACGCGACACATCGCGTGGCAGGGCGACAACGTCTGCCTCGGCGCATACGTCATGGATACGAAGACCCACAAGATCGACACGATCGTCGCAAAATTCACCTTCCTCGCGACAGGTGGTGCCGGAAAGGTCTATCTGTGCACCTGCAAGCCTGATGTCGCTTGCGGCGACGGCGTCGCGAGGGCATACCGTGCCAGCGCGGAGATCTCCAATATGGAATTCTACCAGTTCCATCCGACGATTCTTTTCCATCCGCACGCGAAATCCTTCCTCATCTCGGAAGCGGTTCGCGGCGAGGGTGCGGTCCTTAAGATCA
>JAKSPA010000204.1 GCA_024405235.1 Lentisphaeria bacterium | reverse complement strand
CATGGCAAAGGTTCTTATCAGACAGTGCAGGGATTTGTGGCACAAATACGCAAAAAGCCTTTGCATTGAAAAGATTATTTTAGTGCATGTTGTTTGGGATCAATAGAATATGAATTATTCAGCAGGCACTATATAGTTCCGTAAAAAAAAGCTCCGAAAACCATTCCGCAGAACAAAAAACGGCAAAATACAGGCATTGAACAATTCGGACTGATTCGGAGTTTTTTCAAAACGACGTCACCTCTTCGACCGACAGCGATTGTACGCCAAACAAACCATTCACCGCTAGAGTACATAAGGATTATATTAGATAGATTACGAAAAAGTGAAAATCGGAGAATAGAAATTCATGGGGTTATTCAAAAAAATTTGGCAATTTTTCTTTGGAGAGCGCAAAGCGGCTCCTCAGAAAGAGGCGCAGACTGCGCCTGATGACAGTTCTATAGAATCATTCAAGAAGCCGCGCCGTCGCAATCGTGGCCGTGAAAAATCTGCGGTGAAGGAGAACGTCATTTCGAAGCCTCAGATGAAATCCGCGAAGGCGAATGCAAAGGTGTCGAAAGACGCAATGGACGAATCGACGCTTGGAGAGGAGCGTGCGCATAGCATTCTTTCCAAGAAGAAGTTGGGCGAATGGGAGGTTCCCTCCGTAGAGAATCCGCAGGAAGGCGAAGTCTATTTTCAGAATTTCCCGCTGGAGAAGGCGATTCTGCGCGCTGCTCTGGAGGATCTCGGTTTCAGAAAATGCACGCCTATTCAAGCGCTTGCGCTGCCAGTTGCGATAACAGGCGCAGATGTGGCTGGAAAGGCTCAGACCGGCACAGGAAAGACGGCGGTCTTTTTGATGTCGATGCTGAACCAGTTCATTCAGAACAAGGACGAACGCAGGCTGAATCAGCCTTTCGCGCTCGTCCTGGCGCCGACGCGCGAACTGGCCATACAGATTGCGAAGGACGCAGACAATCTGAGCGTCTATACGTCGCTTAGAACCGTAGCTGTCTTCGGCGGAATGGATTATGAGCGGCAGCGGAGACTGCTGCAGGCTGGATGCGATCTGATCGTCGCCACGCCTGGTCGTCTGATCGACTTCCTGCAGAAGCGCGTCATCGACACTTCGCTGCTGAAGGTGCTGATTATTGACGAAGCGGATCGCATGCTCGACATGGGATTTATTCCAGACGTCAAACGCATCATCAACTATTTGCCGCCCAAGGAAGAACGTCAGACGATGCTTTTCAGTGCGACGCTTTTGCAGTACATCATGAATCTGGTCTCGCGTTGGTTGCGTCCTGATCCGATGGTCCTTGAAGTCGAACCGGAGAAGGTCGTTGCGGAAGGCGTCAACGAGACCGTCTATGCCTGCAGCACACAGGAGAAGCTTTCCATCATCATGTGGATTCTGCAGCATGAAGACGTTCATCGTGCTTTGATTTTCAGAAACCGCCGCCGTGACGTTGAGGAACTGCACAGCGAACTGCAGAAATACGGCATCGAGTGTGAAATGCTTTCCGGCGATGTCAGTCAGAACCGCCGTCTCAACATTCTTGAGGCATTCAGAAATGGCACGACGAAGGTCGTTGTCGCAACGGATGTCGCAGGACGCGGCATACAGGTAGACGACATCACGCATGTATTCAACTACGATCTGCCGTATGAGGCGGAGGACTATGTCCATCGCGTCGGCAGAACTGCGCGCGCAGGGCACCAGGGCAGGGCGGTGTCGTTTGCGGATGAAGACAACGCATTCGTCATGCCCGAAATAGAAGAATACATCGGCCGTGCGCTTCCGACGGAACAGCCGCCGGAGGAAATGCTTGTTCTTCCTGCAATGGTTTGCAATCCAAGACGTTCCGTCTCGGATAAACACGAAGCTTCAGGGCGGAACGAGGGCGGCTTTCATGGCCACCGTGGCGGCTTTTCGCATTCTCGCGGTTCGTTTGGCGGCTCTTCATCCAATTCAGGCGGTTTTTCAAGAAGCCGCAGTTCATTCCACCGCACTGGAACCACGCATAGGTAGCGGTTGACGAACATGTCGGAAGACGCAGGCGACAATCAAGTGGAGATGCGGTTGGGCGATACGGAACAGCCGCGCGGAAGCACTCTTCCTCTGGTGGTTGTTCTCGACACCCTTCGAAGCGCCTACAACACTGGAAACATCTTCCGTCTGGCCGATGCCGTGAACGCAAGGGCCATCTATGCCTGTGGATACACGCCGTATCCGCCGCACGATAAGCTCGCGAAAACCGCCATGGGATGCGACGAGACGGTCGCATGCCTACATTTCGACAGCGCAGAAGAGGCGCTGAAGTCTCTCAAGGCCGACGGCTATACGGTATATGCCGTGGACACGGTTGTCGGCGCAAAGTGCTACTGGGACGCTGAATTGCAATTTCCAGCGGCGCTTGTGCTAGGCAACGAGGCTCTGGGGATTTCATCGCAGGCTCTGGCGCTGTGCGACGGATACATACAATTGCCTGCCTGCGGACGAAAGAATTCAATAAACGTCGGCAATTGTGCAGGCGTGGTTCTTTTTGAGGCGCTGAGACAGTTCAGAAAGACTTTGACTGACGACGCAGGTCAATCCAATAAAGGAGTCACTTTAGCATGAACGGCATCATTGTGTTTTTCATTTGGCTGATAGTTGTCATAGGCGTTCGTCTGCGTTACCGTATTAAGGTGACCGGCCTGGAAAATGTGACAAAACTCTATGGCAACAAAGGCATCATTTTCCTGCCGAATCATCCTGGTCTCATAGATCCCGTTATACTGTCCGCCATATTGTGGGGGCGTTTCAAGCCGCGTGCGCTTGTGACCGAAAAACAGGTCCGCGCAACCATTCTGAGCAAAATCGGCTGGCGTCTGCGCATACTGCCTCTTCCGGATTTGTCCGTTTCCGGAATCGCAGGCCATGATGCTGTTGTGAAGCAGATCGGCTGTTGCGTCGAGGCGCTGAAAAACGGCGACAACCTCCTCTTCTATCCGGCCGGAAGAATTTATCATTCCAAGATGGAAAAACTTCGCGGCAATGGTGGAATTTCAAGAATTCTTCAAGAATATCCTGAATGCAAGGTCGTTCTTGTGCGCACTACGGGATTGTGGGGAAGCGATTTCGGACGTGCGAAGGGCTATCAGCTGAATTTCGGAACGGTTCTCAAACGTCATATCTGGCACGTCATTCTCGGCGGCATTTTCTTTATGCCGCGGCGTCATGTCTCAGTGGAATTCGTCACGCGTCCTGAGGACATGCCTGATGGTTCCGACAAAGACCTTCTGAACCGCTATCTGGAAAATTTCTACAACAAGGCGATGCGTCCAAATACCTATGTGCCTTACACTTGGCTAGGCGGACGCGCCTGCACGATGCCTGAACCGGATTCGTACAACGCCAGCGCGGACACATCGCGCGTGCCTGACGAAATACGCACGAAGATCAAAGACAAGCTCCGTGAAATGACAGGCAAGCGACTCATACGCGACACGGACACTCTTGGCACCGATTTGGGATTGGATTCGCTTGTGCTTGTCGAACTCCAGCAGTGGCTCACCGAACAATTCGGTCATGAGGCGCCGAATCCCGACAATCTTCGCACTGTCGCGAATCTGCTCTTTGCAGCCATTGGCGAGAGCGCCAGCGTGGAGCCGCTTGTGCCTGTGCCTGCAAACTGGTTCTATGACGATCCCGAACCATTGTCGATCACGCAATCCGAAAGCATTCCCAAATCAT
>JAKSPA010000203.1 GCA_024405235.1 Lentisphaeria bacterium | reverse complement strand
GACATGACCAGGGAGGGGGACGCCGGCGGGCTAGATATTTAACATAACAACTAAACGACAACAAGGCCCTAAATTGGCCATTTCTGACGCATTTCATGAAAATTCACCTTTTGCATGTGAGACATGCGGGAGTGATGGACCATGCAGGCAACTAAAGTATATAATTCTCTTTTTTATGCGGGAACGGCACGCAGAGTTAAGTTATATTAGTGAACATGCAATATGACGTCACGGCAAAGTCTTTTCGCTTCAGAGGCCGTTCCTTGCAATTGGTGCCTGGAATGCCCTTGCTTATGGGAATAGCAAACGCCACGCCAGACTCGTTTTCGGATGGCGGCGAATTCGCGGATGTGGCGGCATGCGTGTCGCATTCGCTGTCGATGATCTCCGAAGGCGCGTCGATAATCGACGTCGGAGGCGAATCCACGCGGCCTGGCCACACGCCAGTCGATGCGGAAACCGAATTGTCACGCGTGATTCCTGTCGTACGTGCTCTCAGAGGCGCAAGCGACATTCCTATTTCCGTAGATACATCGAAGGCCGTGGTCGCCAGAGAATCGCTGCTGGCGGGAGCGGACATAGTGAACGATGTAAGCGGCGGTTCGTCGGAGATGTATGCCGTCTTGAAAGAGTTCGGCGCTGGATGCGTTCTGATGGACGGCCATAACCTTGAGCAGCATGCGGACGTTCTGGCTGAAGTCCGCGCAAGCCTTCTCGCCCTACGCGACAAGGCGATTTCCGCAAGCGGCCTTTCATGCGAACATTTTCTTCTTGATCCAGGCGTCGGTTTCGGAAAGGACGCCGCCCAGAATCTCTGCTGCGTTCGGCACGCCGCGGAATTCACGGACGGACGCAGCGGAGTCCTTCTCGGTGTTTCCAGAAAGTCGTTCATCGGCACTGTCGCCGATGAACCGATTCCACTCAAGCGCCTGCCAGGCACTCTTGCCTGTGGCATCATAGGGCGACATTGCGCAGTGCTTCGCGTGCACGATGTCGCGGCGCACAAGCAGGCGTTGACGATCGCGAATGCGATACTAGGGCCTAATTGACTGTCGATTAAGTGCTTGAGATGAAATAGCGGATTTGATTCCCATGATCGAATTTCTGAACAAAATATTCATTCCGTTCGCAGAGGTGCTTATTCTCACAGGCGCCTTCTGGATTACGCTGCGCGTATTCAGGCACACGCGCGGCATATACACTCTGATGTCGCTTCTGGCGATCTGCGGCTTGATTGGCATGGCGGGAAATGTCGTCAAATTGCCATTGATGACTTTTCTCTCAGGAGTCATAATCAACAATCTGCCGTTGATTATTCTGATTCTGTTTCAGGATGAAATTCGGCGCTTTCTGGCCAGTCCGATGGTTTGGGTGAGAAGATTCACGCTGTTGTTCAGGCTGAGACGGCATACACGCAGAAAACGCGAGGACATGGAGACGGGCGTCGACGAAATTGTGAAGGCCGTATGCTGCCTTACGACGATGCCGGAATGGCGCAATTATCTTTGGGAACACTATGGCCTCGAGCAGATGGAAGAGCGTCTTTCGAATACCAACACGGGAGCGCTTTTGGCAATCGAAGGCATAACAGGTCTGGAGGATTTTCGCGAAAAGGGCGTTCCGCTGGATTGCAGTGTCAACTACCGATTGCTGAGGACGATTTTCTATCCAGGCAGTCCGCTTCATGATGGCGGCGTGATCATGCGCGCAGGCCGCAGCGGTTTGAACATAATCGCCGCTGGATGCCGTTTCCCTGGCGTGAAAAGCGAAAACGACGGTCCTGTGCATACACGGCAGGACGCTCTGCACGGCATGGCTGTCACGACGGACGCCTTCGTACTCATGGTTTCCGAAGAGACGGGCAGCGTGATGGTGCCTGAAGACAGGGGGTATCGTTCGCATCGGCTTGGCAGTCCAGAGGAATTGAAGAAGCGTCTTGAAGAATTCCTGCGTCAGAATCTTGGTACAAGCTATGTGGCTCCGAAAGAAGAACATGCCGAAGCGCAGGGGGGAGAGGTCAAATGAGCGTTAGTTCAGGAAAAAACGGCAATGCTTCGGCCAAACGGCGTGTGACGATCATCAGGCGTCTGGGAAGTCTGTTGCGCGCAATTGATGTATGGCGTCTTTTGATTTCCGTGATTCTGGCTGTCTGTGCATACATTGTCATCAGCAATTATAGCGACAATGGAAAGTATTCCGTATGGCGCAGGCTGGAGGTTCCGGTAGAAATTCATACGGAAGACGGCGACGGCCGGATTTATCTGCAGGAACAGACATACAGCGTGGAGGTGGAATTCTCCGTGGATATTCTGCACTGCAATAAGGTCTTCATGCCAGAGGATTTCGGCATAAAGATCGATCTTAACCGTCTGCAGGCCTCGATGGGCGATTTCTCGCCGTCGAACAAGAATGTCGAGCCTTTGAGAATCCCGTATAAGATTGCCGTGACGGATGTATATAGGAAGCCAGTCGGCGTTTCCATCCGAAACATAAACAAGGGGCATGCCGACATAAACATAATTTGCGATAGGATTCTCGGACGTCAGCTTTCAGTGGTCGTCAATGTGGACCGCTCTCGTCAATTGCCTAGCTGGACATACGAATGCGTTCCGAAAACGCCAGTCGTGACCGTCTCCGGTCCCGCGTTCGAAGTGAACAAACTCGAAAAGATTCAATGCGACATATCTCCCGAGGGCAGGCAGCAGTATACAGAGGCTGTTGCGCTCAGGGTGCCGCATACGGTTGGCTGTGAATTGCTTCTCGATCCCTCTTCGATCGAATGCTCCGTCACTCCCAAGAGAGACAGCTACGAAGAGGTGGAGCGTGTCTTCAACAATCTGCGTGTGTTCTTCCTGAATCGGCTGGATTGCCAACTGCACCCCAAGGTGCGCGGCGGCGAAGAGGCGATGAACGTGAATGTCTATTTGCGTGGCTTGGGCAAGATTCTCGATGCGGTATCCACGGAACAATTGCGCGTTGTATGCGATCTGACGCCATACACGCTGGCTGGTGGACAGCATGTGAAGCTCATGGTCATGGGCCTTCCTGATGGTGTCAGCGTGGAACGCATAACTCCTCAGGATGCACTTGAGGTGGAACTTGTTCACGAGGAGTCACCTGCGCCGCAAAACGAAAAGGCGGCGCCTGCAGAGGAAGTCAAGGCAAATGAATGACGTCCAGTTTGCAGAAGAAGGCTATCCACGCGAATACGAACAGGCGGCGAATGCGCCTGCCGTGATTGTCACGGGACCGACCGCCACAGGCAAGACGCGTCTGGCAGTCGCGCTCGCGCGCGAATTCGGCGGAGAGATCATAAGTGTCGATTCCAGGCAGGTTTATCGTGGAATGGATATAGGCACTGGAAAGGACGTTTCCGAATATGTGGAAGGCGGGGCGCCCGTCAAATGCCATCTTCTGGATATCGTCGAACCAGAGGAGAAATACGATCTGTTCCACTTCCTGCACGATGCGCGTGGCGTTCTTTGCGATATGTACGCGCGGCGCGCGCTTCCGATTCTTTGCGGTGGAACGCCGCTCTATCTGGCGGCGTTGCTGGATGGCTACGACCTTTCAGGCGGGCCGCCGGATTTGGAGGCACGGGCGGAATTGGAGAAGAAACCGCTTTCCGAACTCGTGGAAATACTGCGCAGCGAGGCCCCGCAGGAACTTTTTGCAAGAATAGATTTGACGCAAGGTTTTCTTTCGGAACGCTTTCTTTTTGCTTTG
>JAKSPA010000202.1 GCA_024405235.1 Lentisphaeria bacterium | reverse complement strand
CAGCTGCTCCTGGTTGTATTCAGGATACTTTTCGTGCGCGGCGGCATCCAGTTTTTCAGCTGCGACAGCAAGCGTCACATCTTCGCCAATGCTTTCTTTGCCACCATTCGTCAATGCGGGGAAAGCCTTCAGGATATCAGCCTTGACCGCCTGTCCGAGAGCCTCAACGGTTACATCAATGCCATTTTTCTGGATTTGCGCCTCCATCAGCGCCTGCAATTTGGCAAGTCGTTCGGGCGTTGCTGCACCATCTGGAATGAATGTGGTTGCCTCCTGCGCGAATGAAACGATGCTCGTAAGAAGCAATCCAAAGAAAAGATTCAGGATTTTTCGCATGCGTGTATGCTCTCGTTTTTGGGATTGATATAAGAAAAGCAGAAGCCCGTAAATGGGCCACAAAATTGTATTCTTATATAGTTTATGCCATTTTTCAAAAAAAAACACCCAAATTCGAAAAAAAATTCAATTTTTTACGTTTTTTTTGCGTTTTTTTTCAAAAAAAAGCCATTTTAAAAGTTTTTGGAATCAAAAAGTGTTAACGATTTTACATCATCCGAGACAAATTTGGGCGATGCATCTATTGAAAGCCTCTTCGCCTTTCAAGATGATGATTTCAACCCGCAGAAAGAACGCGGGGAGGATTCCCGCCGGCATTTCCGGAAATCTGACAGCATCCTTTTCAGTTGTCAGAATCAGTTCTGCTCCCGCCTTGCGAGCGTTTCTGCCGAATGCCGCCAGTTCCTTTTTATGGTATCGGTGATGATCCGCAAAGTGTTCCTGGTAAACGATCGTGGCTCCGAGCTGACGGAGATATCTGTTGAAGCTCTCTGGAACCGCGATTGCACTGATCGAAGCGACCTTCTTGCCTTTTAGGTAGTCAAGAGGCTGACGCGATTCGTCTGTAATCCCCTGAAGATATTTTGGCACATGGTTGCATTCGATGATTTCGGCCAGCTGGTTGTGTCGCTTCAGGAAGCGTCTGAGATGGTGCAAATCGCGCCCATCGCATTTGGTAAGGAATATATAGTCCGCGCGCTTGAGATTCTCGATCGGATCGCGAAGCATTCCGCACGGAAGCATCTCGTGGTTGTGGAAGGGGTTCGTGGAATCGACCAGCAGGATATTCGTCCATGGACGCAGACGCAGATACTGGAATCCGTCGTCTAGAATCAGCGTATCCGCGCCGCGATCGATCGCGAAGATTCCGCCTTTGAAGCGGTTTTTGTCCACGACGACCATTGCTCCGCGCCGTTCGTCCGTCCCCTTTAGATTTTGCGCGAGCATGAACGGTTCGTCGCCGGACTGCGCCGAATCAAGCAGCACTCTCGTGCCGTCCGAAACCAGACGCGGCGGCACGACATCTGGATTTCCAGAAAAGAGAGCCTTCATGCGATACCACCACGGGCGCGGCTTGCTTCGGTATCCTCTGGAGAGCACCGCGACACGTTTGCCGCGTTCCATAAGCGTCTTCGCAAGCAATTCCACCACAGGAGTCTTTCCTGTGCCGCCAGTGGTAAGATTACCGACGCTTATAACGAAGCATCCGAGCACATGCTGCCGCAGAATTCCTTCGTTGTAAAGTGCCAGACGCAGCTGCACCGCCGAATGATAGAGTCTCGATAGAATGAAAAGCGCGTGGCGAATGTACTTGGCACAGCCTGTCCGTCTATGGCCGTTTATTATTTCGACCACATACTGTTCAATCTTCTCTGACAGATCTCTAAGTGCCATGACAAACTACTTGTCTATTTCAGCAAGCGCCTGCATCAATTCCGCCATCTCATCGTCGGTCCCGACTGTGAGTCGCACATAGCAGTCGACACGCGGCAGATTGAAATATCTCACGAGCAGGCCACGTTCGCGGAGCTTCTCAAAGACCTCCTTCGCGGGACGGCACGCGGGAATGAAGAAAATGAAATTGCTCTGGCTCGGCAGGACCTTGCAGCCGCGCGCCTCAAGCGCCTGGCTGGTCTTCTGGCGCGTCGCACGAATTTTCGCGACCGTGGTTCTGAGATACTCCTGATCCGACAGCGCGGCCGCGCCGATCGTCTGCGCGAAACGATCCGTGTTGTACGAATCCTTCAATTTGTTCATCTCATAGACAAGTGACTCGTTGGCAAATGCGATGCCGAGGCGTAGTCCCGCCAGCGAATAGCTCTTCGAGAATGTGCGCGAAACCACCACGTTTGGAAATTCGCGGACGAGTTCCAGACAATTGTCGTCAGCAAAATCCGCGTATGCCTCGTCAATCCACACGACGCCCTTGAAATCGCTGCAGAGCCTGCGCATGCGCTCCTTAGGGAAGGAATTGCCAGTCGGCGCATTCGGTCTTGCCAGAATGAGCAGCTTCGCATCGCCGGCCTGTTCGGCGATGTCCTCAGGAAGGCCGAAATCCTCCGTGAGTTCAATCGGTCGCTTCACTGCGCCCTGGAGATCCGCAAGGACAGGATAGAGCGAATAGCTCGGCGAGATGTACGCGAAAGCCTCTCCGTCATTGACGAACGTGCGCAAGGCGATTGTCAGAAGATCGTCGGAGCCATTGCCGCAAATTATGCACTCCTTCGGAATGCCGAAGACCTTCTCGGCGCACTCTCTGAGCGGCTTCGCAGTCGGTTCGGGATAGAGTCTGAGCAGCTCCCATTGAAATGCAGCGACTGCTTCGCCTACCTTCGGCGACGGCGGATATGGATTCTCGTTCGTATTCAGCTTGACAATGCGGCGTCCAGTTATCTGTTCGCCTGGCACATAGCCGCCGATCTGCTGGATATTCTTGCGTGCGTAGTTCATGATTCTAAAAATGGTATTGAAAAAGTCGTATGGCTTTGTATGGCTATGGCGAAAACGCCGCCAAGTCCGATTTGCGGTTGCCGCCTATCTATGCAGCTAGCCCTGTTTGCGGAACATGAAGAAGACAGCCGCAACAAGACATAGTCCTGCCCAGAGGAAATTCCAATTCCAGCGTTCTTTCAGATAGAAGAGAGCGAAAGGAACGAACATCGTCAGCGAAATGCACTCCTGAAGCACCTTTAGATGCGCCACGGAATAGCTTCCCATGCTGATTCTGTTGGCAGGCACGGCGAAGGAATACTCGAAGAGAGCAATGCACCATGATACCAGAATGATCAGCACAAGCGGCTTTCCAGTCATCTTCTTGAGCGGACCATACCATGCGAAGGCCATCAGCAAATTGGAGCAGCACAACAGCGCCGCCGTCTGAAGGATTTTGGGCATCTTATTCTAGAACTCCAAAGTCATTGTCTGACGCCTTACGCACCAGCAGTTATAGCACACGGTCACGAAAAAAGACGCTGGATGCCTCGTGCGGCTTCCGACGAACACGTCCAGAACCGCGCATTTGCCGCCAAGTCCGCTTGGACCGACACCTAGCGAATTGGCCTCACGCAGACAACGCGTCTCCAGTTCGGCAAGTTCTGGAACGGCGCTGCGCTCGCCGATGCGGCGAAGCAACTGCTTCTTCGCCTCTTCGCAACCGCCTGCGCGGTCGCGGCCAATCGCGACGCCGAGAATGCCAGGCGCGCAGCCCTTGCCCTGAGCACGGAAGACCGCGTCCAAGATGCACTTGCGCACACCATTCAAATCGCGTCCTGCGCCTAGTTCCGCATCTGGAAGCGAATACTGGATGCCCATGTTTTCGGAACCGCCGCCCTTCAGCAGAACGGTGATTTCGGCGACACGGCTTTCGTCGTCTTCTGATTCCTCCCAATGGAAGACGGGACTGTCGTAGCCGAGATTATTGCCTGTGT
>JAKSPA010000201.1 GCA_024405235.1 Lentisphaeria bacterium | reverse complement strand
TCTGCATTCATCATTCTGCATTAATTGAGAATTGAGAATTGAGAATTGAGAATTGAGAATTGAGAATTGAGAATTGAGAATTAATTCTGCATTCTGCATTCATCATTCTGCATTAATTGAGAATTGAGAATTGAGAATTGAGAATTAAGAATTCTCTTCACTGGCAGCCTCCTGCTCAGCACGTCGTCTGCGAAAGAAATCCTTCAGAAGCTGCGAACATTCAGCCTCAAGGACGCGCGAACGGACTTGCGGACGATGGAGCATTCCTGCAAAACCCGTAATGTCCAATGCGCTTCCGGCGGCGCCCATGCGTGGATCGCATGCGCCGAAAACAACTGCGCCGACCCTGCAGTTCACTATCGCGCCTGCGCACATCGCGCATGGCTCCTTTGTCACATAGAGCGTGCAGTCGGTCAGGCGCCATTCGCCGAGAAGGCGCGATGCCTCCTGAAGCACTAGCAGCTCCGCATGTGCGGTGCCGTCCTTTCTGCCTTCGACAAGATTGCCGAACGCGCAGACCTCCCTGCCATCGCCATCCACAAGCACCGCTCCGACAGGAACTTCGCCCGCCTCAGCGGCAAGACGCGCCAATTCCATCGCACGCGCCATCCAATGACAATCGCAGGAAGAATCTATCATTCGAAAAAAGCGGATTTCGACTCTTGCGCACAAACAGATAAAAGAGGCGCAGTCCCGAAAGACCACGCCTCTTTCTGCTCGAAAATGCAAGAAATGTAACTACTCGGCTTCGGGAACTTCAAAAGTGGGCATCTTCGGTTCAGGAAGCAGAATCTTCATGCCTGCCTTTTCGGTCAAGCCATCCATCAGCTTTTTGGCTTCCTTTGCCATGGCACCCTGCTTCAGATAGGCAACAATCTGCTCCTTGGCCTCTTCGAAAGGCACAACAGCTTCAGCGGTATGAGCGCCAGCCTTGATGAGATGATAGCCGAACATGGTCTCGACCGGCTCGCTGATTTCGCCTTCCTTCAACTTGAGAAGAGCCGCTTCGAATTCGGGAACCATCTGGTTCTTCTCGAACTGTCCGAGATCGCCGCCACGCTCCTTGGAGGGGCAGTCGGAGAACTCTTTCGCCAAATCACCGAAATTGCTGCCGTCTTCTGCGATCTTGCTCTTGATCTCCTTGATCTTGGCCAATGCGGCGGCCTTCTCGTCGTCAGTGGCATTCTGGCTTGGGAACTGGACAAGAATATGAGAGGCGGAAAGGGTTTCGGGCGTGACGAATGCGGGTTTGTTTGTATCGTAGAATGCCTTGACTTCCTCTTCGGCAGGCTCCTTCACCTTAGCAGCCGCTTCGGCATCCAGCTTCTCGCTGAGCTTCTGGATCATGCCCTCTTCGATGAACATCAGAAGGACTTCGTCTTCGGTCTTGCCGATCTGCTTGAGCTGCTCTTCGAAAGCCTTTTCGCCGCCCTGCAGTTTGGCCATCTCCTTGTACTGCTCGATCTGAGCCTTGGCAGCGGCTTCGTCGCCTTCGATCTTTGCATTGCGCGCTTCTTCGAGAAGGATGCCACGCAGTGAAAGAGAACGTGCGACCTGGTAGACGAATGCCTGAACCGTTTCGGCAGCGATAGGGGCGCCCTGGGCAACTGCGCTCTCGATATTCGGCTTCGCGATCTCAAGCACCTGCGCCTTTGTCACGAGAGTCTTGCCGTTTGCGGTGGAAACCACTTCAGGAATGAGCGCAAACAACGCATTGACATCCAAAGTGGGCGCTGCGACTGCAGGCTTTGCTGCCGCAACAGCCTCTTCGACTGCGGCTGCAGGCGCTGCTTCGGCCGCGGCAGGCGCCGCTTCCTGAGCGTTCATGACTCCTGCACTAAAAACCAGCGCGGAAATAACAGAGAAAAAAGATTTCTTCATCAGTTTGTGAATCCTTTTGGGGTTGGTTTGTTTTTGTATTACGGAACAACGGAATCCATTTAGAAAAAAAGCAAGGCGTCTTCTCTTGACACACGAATGCACCATAGGTTCCCATTCGCTACGGTATCATCTTCAGAAAGATTTCAGAAGCCTCGGAAAAATCGATCACGGGACTATTGACTGTCGGCTTATCCTCCTTCAGACTCTCAAGACTCTCTTCAAGGAAAGACGGATAGGCGGTAGTCAATTCTTCAGTCGGGCACTCTTTCTGCCATTGCTGTATCGCATCAAGAAACTCCTTTGCGGAAGCGTGGACACGCGCCTTCAGGACATTGCCTGCAAGCGTGAAAACCGCTCCGTCCTCAAGCAGAGACGCCATGGCGGAACGTGTCTCCGAATCCAGATGCTTCCAGCAGACGAAAGACGACAACTCGAGAGCCTCTGACCACTCTCCTGCAAGCAACGCCGTCTTCAATCCTGCCCGCATCGTCATGTCTGGAGACATGTAATCGAGAATCTCCGCCGTTTCGTCAACGGAGGCAATCTCCACAAGAATCGATATCGGATCGTCTCCGATGCCGCCGCTGGTAGTCACGGCGTGGCAGAAATCCTTCTGCAGCGCGAGAACCCTTTCGCGCTTTTCCTTTTCCAGCAGTTCGTTCAGCAAAGCGTTCTGGCTCTCCAGAAAAGGCGGGAAGGCCTCTGGAGCCAAACGCGAAAGCTCTTCGCACCAAGGAGATAGAAAATTCAGCGACTGCTCCAGGTCCTGCGCCTTCTGATATGGACGCCTTGCGCAGAAAAGCGACAGTGCCTGAAGCGCCCGTGGCAATCCGCGCAATTCCAGAAGCGCGGGCGTCGCCTCGCCGCGCTTTTCCGCATCGTCGATCAGCGCCGCGAGATCATTCAGCCGCTCCTGCTGCAAAAGCGCATTGGCAGCCTGAAAGAGCTCGCGCCGCGAAACATCGTCGCGCAGGATTCCCGTCAGACGGTCGCCAAGAAGAGCGCTGTGCGCCAGATCCTCCCAGCAGGCGTCCTCGGAAAGGAAGGCCTCGCCCGCCTCTAGCAAAGCCTCGCTGCGTCCAAGATCGTACTTTCTATGCCGTCCAGACTGCCTTCCAGCTTTCCCCTTGCAGGAAATTCCAGTCAGCATCAGCGAGAGCACCAAGATGATTTTCAGAAAAAGCATTCAAGAAATCGTGCAGAAAAGATACTCATGTCCACACGCATGTGCGCGTGACAAAGAGTATATTAAGTCAAACGCGGAATTTCAGACCGAAATCCGCACATTTCATAAAATATACAACACAACGAGGAGATTGCCGCCATGTCTCGCGAAGATGGTCGCCAAACAAATGAATTACGTCCTCTGGCATTCGTGCCCGACTTCCAGATGCATCCGCTCGGATCGGTTCTTGCGGTTTGCGGACGCACACGCGTCGTCTGCGCCGTTTCACTGGAAGAAAAGGTTCCAAGCTGGATGAAGGCGCAGAATGTCTCGGGCGGATGGATCACGGCTGAGTATCAGATGCTCCCAAGCGCGACGAACACAAGAAACGAACGCGAAGCCGTAAAGGGGAAGCTGTCGGGACGCTCCTCCGAAATCCAAAGGCTCATCGGACGTGCGCTGCGCGCCGTCGTGGATCTGGACAAGCTTCCTGGAATCACTCTGCACATCGACTGCGATGTGATCGATGCTGACGGCGGCACGCGCTGCGCATCCATCACAGGCGCATGCGCCGCGCTGGAGATTGCGGCGAAGCGGCTGATGAAAGCAGGCGTCATAACCGAATGGCCGATAAAGGCACGAGTGGCGGCTGTTTCCGTCGGAATCGTCAACGGAGAGGCGATGCTTGATTTGGCATACACTGAAGACTCTGCGGCAGAGGTTGATA
>JAKSPA010000200.1 GCA_024405235.1 Lentisphaeria bacterium | reverse complement strand
CGAAAAATAGATTTAGGAATTTTTTCTGTAGTAGCAATCCAAATAAACTCAACAAAGGAGAAAAGGAACAATGGCTGTTCAGCAAGGCAAACGTAGTAAGATGCGCGTCCGTCAGCGCAAGGCTTCCATCCGCTATCGCGGCATCGAGCCCACCACCTGCAGCAACTGCGGCGCACCATGCCTGTCGCATCGTATCTGCACCGCTTGCGGTTACTATGACGGCAAGCAGGTCCTCCAGATCAAGGAGAAGGCTGCAAAGGCATAATTCAGGAGACTCCGCCTATGATGTCCAATATCACTATTGCAGTGGATATGATGGGCGGTGACTACGCGCCGTCCGCAGTTGTGGACGGCGTTGCCGAAGCGCTTCAGCGCTTCGGAGACGATTATCATCTATTGCTGGTTGGCGACGAGGCGCAGGTCAAAGAAGGTCTTGCGGCAGTTGGAGTCGCCGTCGATGATCCTCGCATTGAACTGGTTCATGCGCCGGAAGTAATCGGCATGAACGAGCATCCTGTTCGCGCGATTCGCGAAAAGCGTCAGAGTTCCATTGTGACTTGCATGGAGCTTGTCAAGTCTGGACGTGCGGAAGGTGTGTTCAGCGCTGGAAATACAGGCGCGGCGGTTGGGGCGTCTTTCTTGAAATGGCGTATGCTAGAGGGACTTGCGCGTCCTGGAATCGCGACGATTCTTCCAGGAGAGAAGAGCCCGTGGGTATTGATGGATTCTGGCGCCACGGTCGATTGCACTCCTACGGTTCTGGCGCAGTTTGCCATCATGGGCGATTTGTATGCTAAGAAAGTCCTTGCCATTGCGAATCCGCGCAGTGGTCTTCTGGCCAACGGAACGGAGGAGGGCAAAGGCCACCGTCGGGTCCAGGAGGCTTTCAATCTGATAAAGAATATAAAGGACATCAATTTCATCGGAAATATCGAAGGTCACGATCTTTTCTGCGGCAACGTCGATGTTGTTGTATGCGACGGTTTCGTCGGCAACATCGTCCTCAAGACAAGCGAGCAGCTTGGCAAATCCCTTACCGGCATGATAAAGGAATCCGTGATGAAGAAGATGCTATGGAAGGTGGGAGGCCTTCTCAGCAAGGGCGCATTTGCAGAAGTCAAGAAGCGCATGGACGCCAGCGAAGTAGGCGGTGCGCCGCTTTTGGGCGTCAAGGGGTGCTGCATTATAGGTCACGGCAATTTCCGTGGACATGGCGTCGCCAACGGAATTCGCGCTGTCGGCGAACTCATTCGCGAACAGTTGAATGAGCACATCGTGGAGGCGGTGCATCAGTGCGCCTTCGAATCAATTGGCTGATCGCGTGCGGACGCTTTTGTGTCTCGGCGGGAATCGGCATGCAACAGGACGGCTTATGATGGCAAAGATCGGTTTGATGTTCGCTGGGCAGGGTGCGCAGCATCCAGGCATGGGGCAGGCACTCTATCAGAGTTCCGAAGCGGCGCGAAAGCTATATGAAGAGGCAGATCGCATTCTCGGCTGGAAACTTTCTGAACTCTGCTTCAACGGATCGCAGGAGGAGCTGACAGCATGTGCGCATTGCCAGCCGGCGATTTTCGTGACAAGTTTGGCTGCGCTTGCCGCACGCATGGAGAACTCTTCGGGAGAGGAGGAATTCGTTGCGGCCGGAGGTTTGTCGCTTGGCGAACTGGCTGCGGTAACGGCGGCTGGCGTGGTGGATTTTGAAAATGGCCTGAAGATGGTCGCAAAGCGTGGCGAACTCATGGACGAATGCTGCAGAAGCACCATTGGAGCGATGGCTGCGGTCATAGGCTGCGACGATTCGGTGCTTGAGGCCGCATGCCAGAAGTGCGGCGTCGTGGTTGCGAACTACAACTGCCCTGGTCAGCGTATCGTCAGCGGCGAGGCGAAGGCCGTGGAGGCCTGCATCGCCGAAGTCTCTTCTGCTTCCCTTAAGACGCAGTTGCTGCAGGTCGCCGGCGCGTATCATTCGCCCCTTATGGCAACGGCCGCAGAGGCGTTCGGCGCGTTTTTGGGCGGAATTGCTTTTGAGGCGCCGAAGATGCCGATAGTTCACAACGTCACTGGCGGGTGGTGCGAAGAAAGCACCATTCCATTGAAGGAACTTTTGGCGCGGCAGATCGTTTCGTCTGTGCGCTGGGAGGAGTGTGCAGGAGCGCTTATGAGTAAGTGCGACAAACTTCTGGAACTAGGGCCAGGGCGTGTTCTTTGCGGTTTGGCAAGGCGCATCGACAAGCGATACCCTACCGAAGCAACTGATCTATAATTAATAAGTAATAAGGAACAAGGAGGAGTGAAATGGCGGTCTTGAATGGACAGAATGCGATAGTTACCGGCGGCACGCGCGGCATCGGACGTGCAATTGTCAAGGCATTCCTTCTGGAAGGCGCCCGCGTGGCGTTCTTCGGCACCAAATTGGAGAGCGCACAAGCCGCGGCGAAGGAATTGGCAGCTGAATGCTGTGTTCCAGAGACGCAGGTGGTTGGCTATGCGTGCGACATCAAAGATACAAAAGCTGTTCAGGAGGCTTTCGATTCTGTTCTTGCCGAGTTCGGCAACAAGCTCGACATTCTCGTAAATAACGCAGGAATAACGAAAGACAATCTTGTCATGCGCCTCCCTGAGGAGGATTGGGATGCGGTTATCGACACCGATCTCAAAGGCGTTTACAACTGCATTCGTGCCGCTGTGCGTCCAATGCTGAAGGCGCGCTCCGGACATATCGTGAATATTTCCTCTGTTGTCGGAATCATGGGCAATGCGGGACAGGCGAATTACGCAGCCGCAAAGGCGGGCGTCATAGGACTCACAAAATCCGTTGCACGCGAACTTGCCAGCAGAAGCATCACCGTCAATGCCGTGGCGCCTGGTTTCGTCCAGACTGCAATGACGGATGTCCTGCCGGAAGCCGTCAAGGAAAAACTCATTCCGCAGATTCCCCTCGGACGCATCGCGCAGCCTAAGGAAATTGCCGATGCGGTGCTTTTCCTTGCGTCGCCAGCCGCCGCATACATTACGGGACAGGTTCTTTCCGTCGATGGCGGAATGGCAATGTGAAGCATTGTGACATCCGTCTGTTTGCAAAGATGAGTGTCTGCCACATACTTGCAATTCGCTTTTGAGGAATTATATTAAAGAAAATTACGTTTTTTGCGAGAATGTGTGGATTTTTGTCATGAATTGTCAAGTTCTGACATGAAGCATTCTCTGCATTGTAGTGTCTGAAAAAGCATCAACAACCCTAACAACAGGAGTTTAACTAATGGAAGGAATCAGCGTTGCCGAAAAGGTGAAGTCCATCATCGTGGAACAGTTGGGCGTCCGCGAGGACCAGGTTGTTTCCGAGGCGCGTTTCATCGAGGATCTGAATGCGGATTCTCTGGACACCGTCGAACTTGTCATGAAATTTGAGAGCGAGTTTGGTCTTCCGACCATTCCGGACGATGTCGTTGAGAACATGCAGACTGTCGGCAAGGCAGTTGAGTACATTGAGAAGGCACTGGCTGAGAAGGGCGGCGAGGCATAATCGCTGGTGAGCAGTAGTCTTTAGCAAAATGGGCCGCATTCTGTTGGGATGTGGCCCTTTTTCGGTATGTGGGGTTAGCGTATGCAGAATAGCGAACGTCGGGTAGTGGTTACAGGTTTGGGAGTTGTGTCTGCACTTGGATGCGCTCTTGACGTTGTGTGGACGAATCTGCTGAATGGTGTCAGCGGCATCGATCTTCTTGATGGCTATGACGAAAGATTCAGATGCCGTATAGGTGCGGCCGTCAAGGGGCTGGAACT
>JAKSPA010000020.1 GCA_024405235.1 Lentisphaeria bacterium | reverse complement strand
AAGCCTGCTTTCAAGGGCGTCCAACGGAACGCTTGCGCCATAGCATTCGAAGTCCGTGCAATTGTGATTCTCGGAGGCGAAAAGACGTCCCTTGCCATCCGTCAGCGAAAGGGTTTTCATCATTCCCTTCGACAAATCGAAACGACGGCAGAAGCGGCTGTTGCCTAGAGATAGAACGCCGTCTTCAAATTCGACGAATACATCTTTCCAATTGTATTTCATGGATGCAGTTTTTTACGACAATCATGTAGAAAAAGGTATAACAATGATAATATAGCCTTTCTACATCGGTAGCAAAGCCAGAGAGACATAGAATTGAATCAACGCAAATAGCGCGACGACACAATGCGACGTGCTCCAAGCCCCCCCTGCGCAAGCTTTCCTCCCGAAGCCTGTGCACTCTTGGAGCATATCGCAAATGTTTTAGAAATAATAATAATAACCGTCCTCTTCTTCCTCCTCTTCCTCTTCTTCCTCTTCTTCCTCCTCTTCCTCCTCGTCGTCATCATCTTCGTGCAGCGCTGCCTTGCGTTGCTTGCTGTAATATTCCATTGTCTTTTTCTTGCTGTATTCCAGACTCTTATTGTCTTCATACGGATTGAAGAATGTCCTTGGGCTCATACCTATGCATGTTTCCTCCGTATTGAAATTGAGAGGACCAAGCATTACGCTGTAGTGCGCGCCAGTCATCTTCCCGTCCTTGTCGACTTTCGTGCGCGTTCTCATAATGAACACCTTCGATGGCGGGAACTCTTCCTTATCGCCTTCCTTAAGGGGATGCTTGAATTCATAGCCGCGGAATTTATACGGCACCTCCAGCGGTCTGCCATTGTCATACTCCAAATTACAGCACAGCTCCATTTTCTGCCTGTATTCCTTCTCATATTTTGCGTCTGGATTTGCCTTGTGCGGAATCATGAGCTTCGAATCCAGCGTGCAGTCAACAACATAGTAGCCATCATTGCCATTTGGGAAAGTGATTATGAATTCCTTCGTTATGCCCTTTTCAGCATCGACAACCCATGTATGTCTGACATAGAAATCGGCGACTTTTCCATTGCCGTAGGGTTCGACAAGCGCACGGCGTTCCAAATCCCATCCGTAGTCCTTATCCACTTCTGGCGTCCGGAAGTTCAGATACGTGCCTACAATCATGGGCACGGGCTCGATCACCTTTTTCAAGACGACCTTCTGCTCTATACCGTACGGCAGCCACTTTCCGTCCTTGAAGGGCGGATCAGGCAAGAGTTCATCGCTTTCAAGGAAATCCCGCCCGCCGAAACCATCGTACCATCCTGGTTTGGAAACCGTGTAGGAGACGCCATCCACGCACAATCCGCACACGGTCGCACAGCCTTCGGAATCGGTAGTGTATTCTTTCTTCTTGATCTCGCCTATATCGATGAAACTGAATTTGGCGCTTACTTTTGCATTAGGCACTGGCTTGCCATCCGCGTCCACTACACGCACGTTGATTTTCGCCTCCTTGCCTTTCGACAAAAGCAATGCCTCTTCGGCTAACGCGCATGACGCGACAAGCCCCACGACCGCTGCAAGCATCAAAATTCGATTGATTTTCATTAAACAGTCCTCCAGATGTTGTTGGTTCAGGAATTGATTTGCATCTTCTATTTATTGATGTGGTTCTTCATTGTCTCATATATCGAATGCGTATAGAAATACGGAACGAGCATGAAATCCGAATGGCACCACAAGATATCGCTGTTCGGCATGTCTATTGATTTGTTCTTCTGGTTCAAGAGGAATTCATGATCCCGCGGCCAGCCCTGCATGGGAATCTCCGCAAGATTTACGTTGTTGTCAAAATATAACATGCTTATCGTTCCTGCTGGATGCGAAAGAGCGGGTATCGCGAATGCGAGAAGGTGGTTACGCGTTTCCTCCGTAAGCTCCGGATTGTTCATTTCCTCCGGCACATGAATGAATATAGCCTGATTGAAATCGCTGAAGTCGAGATTGCCACTATTAACATATTCGGCATCAACTTCTACTGGATGCGAATATTCCTCGTCCACATCCCAATGCCTGAAGATTGAAAAGAAATGCCTTCTCGTCTCTATTATGCCCCAACCTGCTTCAGACGTGCAGGCCAACGCGTTGAAGGATTCCGTCCCCTTGAAAAACTCCTGCTTCTGCCATGCCAGACGCCGTCTGGATAGTTCACACAATCTATACGCTTCCTTCAACGCGGCACCCGTTAATAAATGCAGAATGGGGCTGTGTATCACGCGAATCACTTCGTCCTTCGGATCAAAGAAATTAAGAAATTCGGTGCAGGATTGCCTTATGTTCTTGAAACGGCCAGGCCATGCGAGTCTACCGCGATTGTCGTTCGGATGATGCGTATACCACTCGGCCGCGCGACTTACATGCACAAAACCATGCCATTTAACTGGAAGCATTTTGTTTTTTGCGGAATCTTCTTCGCCATCGTATTGCGCTGCTTCATAGGCTTCTGACGCGACTGCGGCGTTCAGAAGAATGAACAGATCCGCCTTCATCCCGTAGTCCTCCATCGCCGAAGAAACAATCATGTTTCCCAAACTGTGTGCGATGAAGACCCTTTTTTCATTCCCGCAGGAGGTCGCATCAACCAGCCCATCAAGGAACGGCGCCGTACAGAAGGCATTTTCCACATTCTTCTGATAGGCCCCCCAATCGCCGTCGTTGCCGTACCAATCCACACCGACGAATTGACATGAGACACCGCTTCTATAAAGACGCTTGTAGAGTCTCCCCATCCAGTCGTAGCTTTCCGCTTCGTCCATGTTGTATCCATGCACGAAATAGACTTTGATGTCATCGGTTTCGGTGGACGGCATATTCGGAGGGTCACTCATCTGGCTTTCTTCCAGATAGGCCTCCAGAGCCTCCGATGTATAGGATTTTTTCTCGCAACCACGCAAATTGAAGGTCCTTATCATGTCGTAGACGTCTGAAATCGATGTCGTCAGCGAGCGTCTGGCCAGACAGGTAGTCTTGCCGTCGAGTTCCATGCACAATTCCAGCACAAGTTCGCTTGGACATTTCAGAACGGGCTTGAGATTGCCTTCGCAAAGCACTATGCCATTGCCAGAAGCGCATGCTTCAAGGAATTTCTCTGGAACTCCTTCCGAACAAAGAGCATTTACATTGGTACAGTGTATTTCAATTTTTCCTCTTTTCGTTGTTGGTATCGCCTTTTTCAATTCGTCGTCCGATATCATGTATTGCACGACATTGGAAGGAGACAATTCCGTATAGACGGCATTCAATTTATTCCAAGAATGTCGCAATCTGACCGTAAGCCTCCCCTTGGGCGGTTCCAGAGCCAGAAAGCTCTTGGCGTCAAGCCAGACAGGGAAGAAATCAAGAAGATCTCCACGGCCATTTACAACATCATCGCTGCAGTTTTCGCTTCTGCCGGCCTCGAAATCCCATAGATTCTTCTTCTCCACATCGCGATTGCAATTCGTCCACATGCGCATCACACGTCCCTTTGAAGCAAAGTCGGCATCTACGTCGTCGATCTTTCCATCGCAATTGTAATCTGGAATCAGACCGACACGGACCACCGCCACCTTAAGCGTCTCGGAGATGCTTGTATTGTCATCCATGGAATTCTTATCAACCAAAGTCGCCTTGATATTGGCGGTTCCTTCGTCGATGCCTTCCACATACAACGTGCATGAGGTTTTCACGATCCCTTTCCTATCGAAGTCGTCAATCAGACTGAAATAGAAGCAGTTTTGCGAACCACTCCAGCGTGAATCATGGAAGCCGACGGGATTCTTCTTCTGGTCTCCGAAGCAACGGATGTAATCGCCCTCCACATCCACTCTAATGGCAAGCCGTTCCAGCACTTTGGCAGGCAGCGCCGAAAATATATCATCAAGCGAAACTGTAAGCGCCTTCAGCTCGGAATCCACGTAGTCGATAGGGCCTGTCTGTTCCTTATCCGCTTTGGCTTCGGCATCGGGCCATGCGATACCGCTATCGTTGTTGTCATTCAGCACCAAAAGCGGCAATGGCGACCCCTTTCCATCCAACGTGATATTGATATCGCCTATCACAATTTTCCAATTCTTTGCCGCGTAGTCCCAATTGAAGAATTCATCGTCCACCGGTTGCATAAAGCACGTGTTATCGTAACAAGATGCTGTGATGGAATCAATTCCGTGCCTTCCTTTATACGTTTTCGTGACAATCGGATTTCCATCCAGAGCATCGCCTTCCTCCAGTCCGATCCATCGTGGAAATCTCCATTCGAGTTTTTCCATACTTTCAAACCAGCCAAGGGCCCTATCGTCGATGTCGCCATATAGCGGATGATCATCGGGCGTCGGCCATTTCATGCCGCCGTCGCTTGTGGAAGTGGCCGACAGAACAATAGTCGGCGCAGGGCGTTCCTGCCTAAAACACGCTTCGGCCTCTGCTTTGGTGACTTCGCGTGCGATAAACGCATAGTGTTCTTTATCGAATTGCGTCGTGGAATCGACATCGAACATCAGAAGCGACTGCGATTCCGGACATCCCTGCTGCGTCACCGTAACGTCCTGAATGCCTATGACCTCCGCTTCGTATGAGAACTCCGCGCTCCCGCAGGCAGGAACTTTGACGTCATGGAAAAGATCGCCCGACAGATTTTGATGCCTGTGCGCGGATTCGGCGACATAGGGCACGCAGATTTTTCTGAAAGTCGCAGTATCGTAGCCGATATTTAGGAAATTGCAGGTGCAGTCCTGCTTGGCGGCGAATTTTTTCAGTCCGAGACTGTTGAAGTCGATTCCCCCACATTCGTCATCGTGGAGAATTGTGCCGTTGATCTTTTCCAGCACATCATCATAGTAGTTTTCTGGCGTCTGATACAAGCAAACGTGCGGCAGCAGGCGAGAGTAATCGGCGGGCATAGGCGAAAGCCGCTCTTCCGCGCCGCAATCGACGCACTTCTTGTGCGTGAGAAGCAACGCGCCCGTTTCAGGCGCCGTGGTTGCAGCCCATTCCATTAGTTGAGTCTTGTAGATATCTCCGCCTGTCCATTCCACGTTCAGGGGAACCGAAGCCGCATACGGAAGAACAAGCGAACGCTTTTGGGCATATCGCCGCCCATGCGCCGAATCGTCCTGCGGGATTCTACCTTCCATGGAGCACTTCTTGTTTTCGGAAGCGGTGTCAGTCCATTTCAAAGTATGATCGTAACCCCTTATGTCAACCGCCTGCGAATTCTTTTCCACGCAGTTGAAAGTCACTGGAAGCACGTAGGTTCCAGGAGCATATTGAGAAGCGAAGGATGGATGCGTTCCCATCCCTCTCAATGGCGGGCTGATAGACAGCGTCGAGAAGGCCGCTCCGTTCGTCGTAGCGGTCGTATAGGTCCTTTCGCCGCCGAATCCGTTTAATGAGTAGGCCACTGGATTGTATGTCGCCCATTCGCACTTTCCCGCCAAATGGATATTATTGAGTACATAACTGGCCAAAGCGGAAAAGTTCTTCCCGAAACTATGGAATGTTCCGCAATCGATTGGCAGGCAATTAAGTCCGTCACGATCCTTTACGTTGGTTTCTATGCGAAAACTGCAGCTGTGCTGCGAATTAATCGAAGGCTTTGGATAGAACCCTAGTTCACACTCCTCCTGCGCTTCAGCAGCAGTCGCATCGGAATTCGGTTCGAGCGCACCTATGCTTACCGCGCCAGGCATTCTCGTTGAACCCCTAAGATCGCTATCGACATAATAATCGTCATTGCCTGAGGAAACGCACACCGAGTCTTCGTTTGGAACGCCTGCGGCATTCAGGCCTGGCGTGACGCCCTGGATGTTGTCGCTGCCATAGCTCGAGAGGTTGTCCCACGCGTAGCAATTGTTCGCGCTGGCGGAATAATTCAACTCGCAACCGCCGTCGATGATCGTGTTGTTGAGAATAGTATCGCCATAGGAACTCAACAGCATCCCGCCGCCTGTGAGCGTGCAGTTCAGCAAAGAGACATTTGCCGAATCTGCCGAAATGCTTGCGCTTCCGTATTCTTCCGATGGTTCGGTATGTCCATCCAGAATGCAATTCTGCATGACAAGACGGCCTTCTTCCGCATAGATGACCTCGCCAGGACCACTGTTGTCTTTCAAACTGCAGTCAATGGCTGTCAGCGTCCCATCGTATATATCGATTGCAGAAGCCCTTTGATATGTGGAAAGGCCGTTTTGAATCGTCAGATTCTGAATAGTCGCATTGGCGCCGTTGTCAATGGTCAGGAAATTGCCATTCTGCTGCAGGTCGATGATAGACGAGCCTGCGGGGCCAGTGGCTATGATCTCAAGATTCTGGCCATATACTAACAAATTCCGGTTTGACCCCTCGGTATAGGTGCCAGGCGCGACTAATATCGTATTTTCGTCCTGCCCAAGCCACTGTGTAATTGTGAGTGCCGTGCCAATCGTTTGCAGCGCCGTATATTCAGTGGCGCCATCGTTGTAATCGGAGCCATTTACGCTATCGACATATAGCGTCAAGGCGAAGGTCCTGACGCTGAACATCAGCAATGCGCATGCAAGACAAAGAACATGGCGGGTCGTTTGGGGACGTTCTGGAGCACACATCATTCGAATCCTCCTATTGGTTGTTTCGGAAGGCGTAGGATAACCGACAGTATCCTGCACTTGTTCTGTTTATCGTTCGAAAAAACGGTTCGTTTGCGATTTTGCCTAAAAATAAGTGCTTAATATCTGATTGCAAGCAAATTACAATATAGTCATCAAAATCATGTAAATTGACATTACTTTCTAGCCACTATAGAAATGCCTAGAGGTCATGGATCATTCCGCGGAGCAGGCATCCGCGGCACTATGCATTAGAAATGCCTAGATCTTTTGAACACAGCAGATTATAGTCTTGAATAAAAATAAAACGCTATGTTCCCCAAGAGGGTAGCTACTGCCTGCGGCGCGTACTGCCTGCGGCGCGTACTGCGCCTTACGGCGCTAAGAGGGCGGCGTGAACGCCCGTACTGCCGCATTGTGCTGCGCCCAATGCGGCTTAATTCCTACCCTCTTGGGGAACATAGCGAAATAAAAAAGCCCGCCGCGGCAATCCACGACGGGCTTCCTGTGTCTGCAGACAATTACTTGTTCAGCAGATCCTTGACAGCGCTTTCTGCGTCTTTGGCGGCGTCCTTGGCTGCATTTTCAGCATCCTTGGCAGCGTCCTTGGCATCGTCAGCGACTGCTTCAACTGCGTCGTTGATCTTGTCTTCCGTGGACTTGGAGCAGCTTGTGAAAGCCATGCAGCCTGCGAAAAGCATTGCGCACAGAGCGATGTTCATGAATTTTTTCATTGGTAATCTCCCTTTATGTTTGTTTCAAATAAACAGAACTGCGGAATTGCGGTCCTGAAAAACGACGTCGTCTTTTGTCTGCTTGCTACTGTAAGGCAAGCAACAGGCAGAGTCGTTAATATACTCTTTTGTGATTATTCGGAAACCTTTCCTGCATATTAAAAACAAATGCGGCCGCATTTTCAGAGGCTTTATTCAATTTTTCAGCCGCCAGACAAAAAAAAAGACTCTGGAAAGAACTTCCAGAGTCAAATGGTAGCGGGAGGGGGATTTGAACCGCCCAACCTTCAGGTTATGGGCCTGACGAGCTACCGGGTTGCTCCATCCCGCAATCAAAATCTTTAGCCGCTCATGTCGGCAACGCTTCTTAATGTAATATCCTTTACGAATTTTGCAAATCCTATCTGCGATTTTTAAGACAATTTTAGACAATATTGGTCATTTTTAACATCAAACATAACCGCATCAAACAAAAAAAACATCTTTCAGGACTTAATGTCCGAATTATATTTAGCAAGATTGCGGAAAGCCGCGTCTTTCTGGAAAAGGCAAAAAACATCAGCCATGGAACATCGCAACTACCACACACACACCTATCACTGCGGGCACGCAACTGGCAGCCCGTCAGATTATTGCATGGAAGCCATCAATCAAGGCGTTTCCGTGCTAGGCATAACCGACCATGCACCATACGCCGATGGCAAATGGAATACAAAGCGCATGGACATCAGCGAACTCGATACCTATTTTCAGGAGATTCGCGAAGCGAAGGAAGCCTTCCCGCAGCTGATTGTCCAGTGATGTCTGGTATCCGAATACCGTCTCGATGTCGGAAGTTTCGTTGAGGTCACATTTCTTTCCTCGCCAAACCGCTGCGAATATCTGATTCTGGCAATTCATGATTTCATCGCGCGCGACGGCGAATGGACGAGTTCATGGTATCTTCACGATTCTTCCAAATTCATGGAATATGCCGAATTTGCAGCGAAGGGCATGGCCACCGGACTCTATAAGATTCTGGCGCATCACGACCTCTTTCTCATCGGACGAGCAGGATGGGACGACACGGCCACTGCCGCCGCACGAATGATTGCGGAAGCTTCCGTGGCATACAACGTCCCCTTGGAAATCAACGCCGCTGGGCTAAGGCGCCCCCTGATCACGGACTCCAACGGCAGAGTTCATCGTCCGTATCCCTATCCGCCCTTCTGGGAAATCATCGCGGAATATCCTGTCTCAGTTGTCGCCTCCTCAGATGCCCGCAATCCGAAAGACGTCTGGAACAACACAAGCGACGCAGAAGCGATGGGCAGATACTACGGTCTAAATTTCATAACGGAAGAGGAGCTCTTCCCCAAAACCGCCGAAAAGTCCTAAGGTCCGAGATATTACACGATTCGGCGGATCGAATTACCGTTGACGACGCCACACGCAAGTGATATAGCACTAGTTTCTTGCGTGTGACATAATATCGCCTAACGGCTTCTATTTACCCAGCCGTATCGTCACTTCAGCGCCTCAAGCCCCTTGCCAAACAACTCGCCGCGCCATCCGCGGACAAGCCGCGAAGTCGGTTTTTCGCGGCGGATAACCGAAGTGGCAAACGACTCCGCATCGTGTCTGGTGACGGCGATCGTCGCATCTATTCCGCGCTCCTGCGCGTGCTTTCGAACGAATCCGAGCACGCGTTCGGTAAGCGCCTTATGTCGCTCTTTAGGCACAGGCTCCCATGCAGGTTCCTTCGGTTCCTCTGCAAGCGGTCCTGAAAGCACTGCGAGAATTTCAGAAGCGAAGGGTTTCACGCGCTTCGGCCAGCAATCAGGCATCTTCAAGAGCGCAGCTTCGGTGGATGGCTTCTCGTATGCGCACCAATAGAGCTGTTCGTCCGAAAGCACTCTCGGCCTTGCGATGTCCTTTTGACGCGCGGTTCTTTCGCGCCAGATTGCAAGCGCGATGGCACGTCTGCGCGAAATGGCATCGTTCATCTTCCTTATTCCAGACAGACGCTTCCACGCGTCTTCAGGCGGCGTCAGTTCGTATGCCTCCGCCACGCAGTAGCGCGTCTCGCTCTCCTCCAGAAAGAAACGCATATTGTCGTTGTTTCTGAGCTGTTCGCTGTAATATGCAGCCAATTCTGGCAGAAGCGCTACATCGTCGGCAGCATATTCAATCTGCTTGGACGAAAGCGGACGTAGCGTCCAATCGCTTCTCGTCTCGCTTTTTGCAAGAGAGATGCCAAGACGGCTCTCGATTATCGCCTTCAGGCTCTGATTCGCCGCTTCGCCGCAGAAGGCGGCCGCCAGCTGCACATCGAAGATATTCGACGGCAGTGTTCCACCAGCGGCACGGCGGAGGATTGGAAGATCGTTCGCCGCGCTGAAGCATACCTTGCAACGCGCAGTGTCCGAAAGGATTTTAGACAACGGCCGCCAGTCGGAAACGGCAAAAAAAACAACAATGGCCGTCTGCTTGCGGCAGATTCCGAGCTGGAGAAGCGCGAAGCAAGAAAAAAAAAAAAAAGACCATGCGAACTCCGTATCCAAAGCCACAGGCGCGGCGTCCGGCAGCGCAGCACAGAAATCTGCGAATTCCGAATCTGACGAAATCCAAGAATTCATATCTATGCTTTTGGGAAGACTGGAACAAGAGCATGCATGTCGGAAGCGCCCTCGCGCATTCCAGCGATGCGTTTACGGAACTCAGCGATGTTCGGTCCTGCGAGATGCGCATCCAAAGCGGCCTTGCTCGTCCATGTCTCGACCATCGTCACGAAGGGCATTCTTGCGCCGTCCTCCGTCCAGTCGAAGCATGGCTCGTATTGAATGCATCCCTCTTCTGCACAGACCTTTGGAACGATGTCTTTAAGAACTTCGACATACGCATCCATGCATTCTGGCTTGATGGCCGCGCGTGCATTTACGTGAATCATAGAAAACTCCTTTTGCTGTTGTATCTCTGTCATTGCACTAAATATAAATGCTTAAGCACGTCAATCGTGGAAAACGTCTGCATTTTCCAGTGCAAATACGCAACCGAAAGACTTTTCTTCAAGCAATCAAATCGACAGATGGCGCTTCATGACTTTCGCTTCAATGTCATTTCCATTTGGGAATGTTGACACTTCGTGTGCATTTCGTTTTTTTTCGGCGAAACGGAACTATAGTGTTGAAAATTTCCAGACATCCGCCGTCCTCAAAATTGCGATACGACACTCGACATACACATGAGCAATGAACTGAAAATCACGCCCGTGCTCCGCAGAGCCTTCAGGGAGCATCGTCTTGCTCTCGGCCTGACCTACAGTGCGCTTGGAAGATTCTTCGGAACCTCATGGGCGACCATACGCAAGTGGGAGATTGGTCTGACAAGCCACTGCCGCCATCAGCAGGGAGAGATGTTCCTGCGTTTCATAAAAGGGCATTACGATCTGGATTTCCGATGCGCAATGAATTCGTCGAACATCAGCGCCTATCTTCGGCCGGTTTCTCCAGAAGCAATAGAGTGCCTGCACAAACTGACCAATACGTACAGACTGCTCGCGACACGTCCGGATCTTCAGATGGAATTTCTAGACAGGATTCTCGGGGACATCAGCGAGACTTTGGAAGAATTCGTCAATACTCCACCGCCACGGCGTTCCCAACTGCCTGCCAAGCGACCTTTGCGGTAAGTGTTTCAAACAAACATATTTGCCTAATAGACAACCACTTCCACAGCCTATACAATAAAAGCGTGAAGCGTTTTCGTCGGCTTAAAGTTGGATTTCGTCCAAAGCCTCTTCTTCCGTTTTGGCTTCGTTGAGTTTCTTAACCCACTTCAGGACTTCCGCAACTGGTTCAATTAGTTCGACTGGAATGAAATCATCGACTTTGCCCTTTTCCCAAAGCGCATGAGCGAGCGGGACGTTTTCCATAATCGGAATGCCTTCTGCCAACGCCGTTTCGCGAATTATCTTCGCCTGATTATCTGCGCCAGCGACGACGATTTTCGGCATGGGTGATTCCGAGACGTCGTAACGAATGCCTATGGCGAGATGCGTTGGATTGGTGACGACGACATTGGCCTTTTTGGTAGCAGGCGCGGGATTCGGATCGTTGAGCAGTTCGTCGCGAAATTGTCTCTGCGCCTGCTTGATTTCCTGCGAGCCTTCCATTTCCTTGTACTCACGCTTCACTTCGTCTTTTGTCATCATCATCTCTTTTGTGAAGTTCCGCCCCTGGAAGAGTCTATCCACGGCTGCAATGACGATGTAACCGAAAGCGGTGTAGTAAACAAGCCGTTTCAGCATCAATCTCAGACACGGGAAAATGTCGTCGATCGTTCCATAGCACATCTGCAGCATTTCCGGAATGGATGCAAGAATGATTTTATAAATCAAATAGCTCAGGAAGACTACCTTGACGATGTTTTTCAGAAATTCGAACAGATTTTTCATGGAGAAGATTTTCTTTGCTCCCTCTACGGGATTCATCTTCGCCATGTTCGGTTTCAAAGGCTCCAGCGTGAACAGGAATCCTATCTGCGCAATGTTCGATGCAATTCCGACGATGGCGGCGACAAGCACGAATATGAAAGTATATTTGCAGATGAAGATCGCCACCATCTTCGAGCCTTCGGAAATCGAAGCGACAGGGCGATCGCCGAGCCGTTCGCCCACGAAGGACATCATGGAGGTAAAGTCGTTCACCACCATCAGGCTAAAGATCGCCAGAAGGCAGAACATGACGATGAGAATAGCCGTCGAATTTATATCCTTCGACGAACAGACCTGACCCTTTTCCCGCGCGTCGCGCAGTTTTTTCTGGGTCGGCATTTCAGTTTTTTCACCGCTGCTTTCTGCCATGCTGCGCTACTTCACGAGTTTGAGTATAGGATTCAGTATCGCGCCGTCGTTCGTATAGATCAGCATGTCCATGATATATGGCAGATAGATAATCAGCATTGCTATTCCCATTGCTGATTTGACGGGCATGGAAAGAAAGAAGACGTTGAGCTGCGGCGCCGTGCGATTGATCAGGCCGAGTCCTAGCGTCACCAAAAACATCATTATGATGACAGGCGCCGCGATGACGATTGCGGTCTGCATCATGCCGTCAAGCGACTGGAGCACGAGAACCGGCGCGTCTGGCGCAAACTCCAACGCAGGTCCGAATACAGGCCAGAGATTATAGCTCTTGTATAGCGCTGCAAGAAAGATGAAGATGATTCCGCCGACGAAGAAGATTGTGGAAACCAGTTGCGTGAAGAAAATTCCGATCGTGGAAACCTGTGCGCCGCTCAGTGGCGAATAGACCTCTCCCATTGTCGCGCCACGCTGGTTGTCGATGAAATTGCCGATGTTTTCGGCTATCCAGAACGGAATCGCGGCAAAGAAGCCGATGAGAAATCCAAGAAGCGCTTCTTTGAATGCCAACATCCCGAACAACGATACGCTCGGTTCGCCAGCGGGCATTCCCTGAATGATCATCGGTATCACGAAAAGCGCGAAACCGAAGACTGCGGCACGGCGTGCGACGCCTGGAATCATAGATTCCGTAAGCGCCGGACAGATCGCGAATGCGCCTCCGATGCGCGCCATGCCAAGAATCGCGGCAATTATAAGACGATGGAAATCATGAATATCCATGTCGGCTAATGCAGAAGCGGGAAGTTCTGGAAGATGTCTCTCGTATAGAGAAGAATCTGCGCGCCCATCCATGAACTGGTCACCATAAGCGTGATGGTTATTGTAATCAGTTTCACGGCAAAGCCGAGCGTCTGCTCATGTATCTGCGTCAAAGCCTGAAGCACCGACTCGATAAGTCCCACGACTGTCGCGACCAGAATCTGTATGAGCGACACTTTAAGGATAAGTATCATGCAGGTCTTGGCGTAGTCAAGAATTTGTGCCTGATCCATGGTTTTCTCCCGCTACACTGCGTAACTGCGAACCAGTCCCTGGATGAGAAGCGTCCATCCGTCAACCATGACGAAGAGCAGCAATTTGAACGGCAGCGAAATGGTGACAGGCGAGACCATCATCATTCCCATTGCAAGAAGGATATTGCTGACAATTATGTCGATGGCGATGAAAGGCAGATATACCAGGAAACCGATTTGGAAGGATTTCGTAAGTTCGCTCACCACGAAACTCGGAATCAGAATGTAGAAGCTTTCCGGATCGACGGTTGCGCTTTCTTCGCCCTCCTTCGCCCAGAGGTGCTCCGCCGTGCCGACAAAGAACGAACGTTCGCGATCACCTGTATGCGCAAGAAGCCACTGCTTGAATGGTTCGGCGGCCTTCACGGCGATGTCCGTCTCGTAGAATGGCTGATCCTTTTCGGGCGGCGTGTCGGTTTTTTCTCTCTGGACCA
>JAKSPA010000002.1 GCA_024405235.1 Lentisphaeria bacterium | reverse complement strand
TGTCTGTCTGTCTGTCTGTCTGTCTGTCTGTCTGTCTGTCTGTCTGTCTGTCATATTTTTCCAGTCATAACTATTTCTGATGCAGAGATATCCATCTTCTGCAGAGAAAGGTTGTAAATAGATTTGACTGAAGAAGACTGACATGATTTACAGAAAACCAACTATGCGAAAAAAAGAAATGTCATAGACACGACATGATTTATCAGAATGTAGAATGGCATAATATAATACATTTTTATTTTTTTACATTATTTCAATTGCATTTTTATTTGTTTTTTGTGATGGGAAAACCAGATGAGCGTAAGATTGTAAAATTGAAAAAGACGTTCGCCGGACCGAAATTTTTGGGTTTATGAATTGAGAATTTCAGTGGATCATAACGTATAAAAGCGCATCGTTCATGGAATGATACCATGACAGATGCGCTTTCTGTGGATATGTATGGTATGGAGTTTAGGCCTTGTTAAGCGCCTGGTCGAAATCGGCCTTGAGGTCTTCGATGTTTTCGATTCCGACGGAGAGTCTGATTAGATCGGGAGAGACGCCAGCCGCCTCAAGTTCCGCTTCGGAGAGCTGTCTGTGCGTCATACTGGCAGGATGGAGCACGCATGTGCGGACATCGGCCACATGGACGACGATTGCGGCGAGTTTCAGATTGTTCATAAGGCGTTCGCCAGCGGCTTTTCCGCCTTTGACGCCGAAGCACATGACGCCAGAACAGCCTTTGGGGAGGTACTTCTGCGCGAGTTTGTGGTCTGGGCTTGATTCAAGACCAGGGTAGTTGACCCATGCGACCTTTGGATGCTTTTCGAGGAACTTTGCCAATTCAAGCGCGTTCTGGCTGTGGCGTTCCATACGCAGGTGGAGTGTCTCAAGTCCGAGCATTGTCAGGAAAGCACTGAATGGCACCTGCGGATTTCCCAAATCACGGATCCACTGTGCGCGCATCTTTGCGGAGTATGGGCACTGCGGGAAGTTCTTTGTGTAGATGAGACCGTGATAGCTGATGTCCGGTTCACAGAATTCAGGGAACTTTCCGTTGGACCAGTCGAAATCGCCTTTCTCGATGATTGCGCCGCCGATGCTGGAGGCGTGTCCATCCATGTATTTTGTGGTTGAGTGCGTGATGATGTCGGCGCCCCATTCGAATGGACGGCAGAGCATGGGAGTCGGGAATGTGTTGTCGACGATTAGGGGCAGGCCATTGGCGTGTGCGACCTTTGCGAATTTTTCGATGTCGAGGACCACGACTGACGGATTGCAGAGCGTTTCTGCGAAAACGGCCTTGGTGTTTGGACGGATGGCCGCCTGGAGTTCCTCTTCGGAGACGTTCGGGCGGACGTAGGTGAATTCGATGCCGCATTTCTTCAGCGTGTTCGTGAAGAGCGAGACGGTGCCGCCGTAGAGGCTTGAGCATGCAACGACGTGGTCTCCGCTGCGTGCGATGTTCAAGATGGCATTGGAATTCGCCGCCTGTCCTGAGGTCGTGCAGATGCATGCGACACCGCCTTCCAGAGCGGCGATCTTCTTTTCAAGGCAGTCGACCGTCGGGTTGGCCAAACGCGTGTAGAAGAAACCTTCTGTCTTAAGATCGAAGAGATCGGCGACGCTTTGAGCATCGTCATATTTATATGTAGTGCTCTGGACGATAGGGCAGATGCGCGGTTCGCCGTTTTTAGGAGTGTAGCCAGCCTGGACGGCAAGCGTTTCAAGATTAAGTTTCTGTTCGCTCATAGTCGTGATTGTTGATTGTTGAGATTTAGGGAAGTTCGTATTTGGGAAAATTTAAACACTTGATGACGAATTGCAAAGCGCATCAGCCAATTTTTCGAGTGTTCTGGAATTTCAGCTTGCCGATTCTATTGTCAACCACTTCAAGGACGGTGATTTCGAATTGTCGGAAGAGTATTTTTTCGCCATTCGACGGTATGTGTCCTGCGAGTTTCAGAACCATTCCCGCAGCGGTTTCAAAGCCCGTGTTTGGGATGTCTATCCCAAGATGCTCTTCGAGGATGCGTATTTCCATTCTGCCGTTGCAGATGAATGCGTTGTCGGATATCTTCTGGACATTCGAGAACTCCTCATCTCTTTCGTCATTGAGATTTCCGACAATCACTTCCACCAGATCGTCGATTGTGACCATGCCTGTCCTGCCGCCGTATTCATCGACGACGATGGCGATGTTGACGGAGCGCTGTCGCAGTGCTTCGAGAGTCGCGCTGACTGGTTGCGATTCTGGCACGAAGAGAAGATTTCTGTCGATCATCGGCTTTAGCGGACTGTTCAGGAATTCATGGACATTTGTGCCATTGGTGTAATGCGACAGGAGCGAGCGGCATTTCACCATTCCGACGATGTGGTCGACACGCTCCTGGTAGATAGGAATCTGGCGGTATCCTGATTCGCCAGTGAGCGCGAGTGCATCGCCTATCGTGGCGCTTTCCGGAAGCGACCGTATCTCGATGAGAGGAACCATGGCGGTTTCGACAGGACGCTGGTCGAGTTCGAGAACGCTTTGGAGCATCTCGCCTGCTTCTCGTTTTACAATGCCTTGCTCCGCAGCCATTTCTGCAATGGTCTTGATGTCTTCGCGTGCGAGAGTCGCCTGATTCTTCAGGAGATCCTGTTCGTATTGCGCTGGCGTGAGGAGTCTGGTTATCCAATCCGTGGCCCAAAGCGCAGGCGTCAGCAGTATTTCCGTCACGCGAAGCGGTCGTGCCGCCCAGAGTGTGACCTTTGCCGCATGGTTTCTGCCTATGGCCTTCGGCAGTGCTTCGCCGAAGATAAGCACTGTCGGCGTGAGGATGATTGACGTAAGCCATTCGTCCCAACTTGTGGAATTCTGATCGATTCCAGAGGCTGCGTATCGCAGGATTATGGTTCCGATGATCAGTTTCGCAAGGTTCGTCATGCAGACATGGACGATGTTGTTGCCAATCAGAACCGTTCCGAGCAGTCTGCTGCTGTCTTTTAGAAAATATCCTGCGATTTTTGCGCTTCCGTTGCCTTTTTTCGCCTGTTCATGTATCCACGACGGATTCACGCTGGTCATGGCGGTTTCCGTTCCGCTGTAGAATGCAGCCAGCGCGATAAGCAACAGCAGCAGGATGTATCCGACGACCGTCATCATGGCTTCTGTTCCTCCTTGACGGGCGTGATGTTTACTGCGCTTGCCAATTGGCCGACGGTACGGATTACCTGAAAGCGGAACGTGCCTTCGGTGAATGAGTCGCCGCAGGCTGGAATCCGTCCCAGTCTTTCCATGACGAAGCCTGCAAGAGTATCTGCTTCCGTGTCGTTGAATTCCGTATTCAAGACATTGCCGAGAATTCTCAGACGCATTCTGCCATCCGCCATGAAAGTTCCATTGTGTCTGATGATGCGATTTACATCTCTGCCGCTTGATGCATATCGTCCGACAACCTCTTCCAAGATCATCGAACGCGTAAGGCGCCCGAGAGTGCCGCCGTATTCGGAGACGACCACTGCAAGGCGGAGCGATTTTCTGCGCATGTTTTCCAGCACGCTGTCGATTTTTGCGCTTCCCGGTATGAAATCGATGCTTGACACAGGCAGTTCGTCGCTTTCGCCATTTTCAATAGCATTCCTGAAGGTCGCCAGCGGCAGATGTGCTTGCGGTGTGCCGTACAGCCTAATGATGTCGGTGAAGGCGAGTGCGCCCCAGATTTCGTCGATTGTCTTGTGGTATACAGGGAGATAGTTGAAGTTGCACTGCTGCGTGGTGACAAGCAGCTGGCGAAGAGTCATCGAGTCGTCTATTGCTGTGATTTTTGGGCGTGGAATCATGATCTCCTTCGCTTGAATCGTGCCGAAGCGCATGATTCGTTCCAGAAGGTCGTGTTCGCGCGTCGTCGCGCCGCCCGTGGAGGTCGCGCTTGCGAAAGCTGCCGTGACTTCCGCCTTTGTGAGCTCCTCCCACGATGCGGAGCTTTTGCCCATGCCGAGCATTCGCTGGCAGAACGTCGTGATGCCGTTGAGAATCCAGAGGAGCGGCGTCAGCAATTTTGACAGCAGGAGAAGAAACGGTGCGCAGAAGCGTGCCATGGCAAGATTATGTCGGAGGCAGCTGATTTTCGGCAGCAATTCGCCTCCGAGAATCAATATTGGCGTGACGATGGCGATGGAGCAAATCGCGCCGTATGCGGCCGAATGCATGAAGCGCGCGATGATTTCCGCCGTCAATGCTGTTAGCAGCGTATTGACGAATAGGTTTCCAAGAAGGATAGTGCCAAGCACGCGCTGGGAGTCGCACAGGAGGCGGTGGACCATTCTGTCGCGTGCAGTGCCGTTCTGGAGACGCCTTAGTTGCGCCTTCGACAACGACATCAGAGATGTTTCCGAGCCTGAGAAGAAGGCGGAACATGCCAGAAGGGCTATGATTCCAAATAGAATTGGTAGGATACTACTCAAGGGGTGGCGGCTGTCTGTAAAAGCAGTGCCTCCAAGAAGGCCAGGCTGCCGTCATGGCGAGGCCATGACGACCATGAATAAAGGGCCTGGTCTTATGTGGAGGAAGAGCGCCTTGCGCAATTGTCGAAGAGCGCCGGCGCTCTTGCCGTATCTCGGCGAACGAATTAGAGTTCGTTGGGTTCGCAGACCTCTTCAAGGCAGTAGGTGCCCTTGTCGTATGGACGATCGAGAACCCATTGACCGTTCGTGAAGTCCGGAATCGACACAGGAGCGTAACCCTGCGCGATGGATGCTTCCGATAGCTGCGTGATGTACTTCCAGGCGGCGGTGTCATAGACGTCGATCGGCGGGAGTTTGCCGTCACGGATTGCTTCCACGAATGCGCGGAGGACAAGGAAGTCCATGCCGCCGTGGCCGCCCTTCACGCCTGCGTCCTGGAATTTCTTCCAGAGCGGGTGCTCGTGCTTCTCCCAGAGGTCGTCGATGGGAGTCCATGTGTCGGGATCCCAGTGGCCAGCTTCGCGCTGTTCGCTGATGCCTTCAACGGACATGGCGCGTCTGTCGTCGATGTAGATTCCCTTTGTGCCCTGGATGACGAGTCCGCGCGAATATGGACGATGCAGCGAGCAGTCGTGTGTCAGTACGATAGTCTCGCCGTTTGCGCACTTGATGACGGTGGTGACGATGTCGCCTTCATTGAATTTGAATGTCGCGAGCGGATCGTTTTCGCCGCGATGTGCCTTTGCCCATGCATTGAGGCCGACGGCCTTGGAGGCGGTGGCGGTCAGAGAGAGCATGCGGTTGCCGCGGTTGATGTTGAGCCACTTGCAGATCGGACCGAGTTCGTGAGTCGGATAGAGTTCGCCGTTGCGTGTCTTGAAGTTTCTGAGACGGTAGTGGCGGTTTTCTTCGCCCATGCAGATTTCTTCACGCAGGTCGTGATGATAGCCGCCCTGGCAGTGGACGACTTCTCCGAAAAGCTTTTCGCGGACCATCTTCAGTATAAGAAGCTCTTCGCGGCCGTAGCAGCAGTTCTCCAGAAGCATGCATGGCATGCCAGTGGCTTCGCTGACGCGGACGAGCTGCCAGCAGTCGTCGAGCGAGTATGCGCCGCCGACTTCGATTGCAACAGGCAGACCATGCTCCATTGCTGCGACGGCGATTTGCACGTGGCTCTCCCATGCGGTCGGCGCGATGATTGCGTCCAGATTCTCTTCGACATTTTCGTCGAGAAGCTGCAGATAGTCAGTATAGCATTTCGGCGCCTTCTTCTTTGCCTTTTTGCTGAGTTCCACAAGACCTTTGGCGCGGTCTTCATAGAGGTCGCAGACTGCTGTGATTTCTACATCGGGCATCTCCAGAAGCAGTTCGTAGAGACCAGGGCCGCGATGTCCGCCGCCGATGAAACCGATTTTAAGTTTGGGAACTTTTGAGGTAGCCATGATTAATGAATCTCTCTAGTGTTTTGTGTTGTTGAACGGAAAGTCGGAAGAAAACCGAAAAAGAAATGCCGTGGGAAGGGATTCAGGCGCCATCAGGAGGCGTAGAATGCCCTCACCAGCGATGTGAGCGTCTGCACATCTTTGGATGCACAGGTTTCGCGAATGGAATGCATTGCCCAGATTGCGACTCCGATGTCTATTGTCTGAATGCCGAGGGAGCCTGCTATCATCGGACCGATCGTGGAGCCGCAGCCCATGTCTGAACGCGGCGTGAAATCCTGTATCATCAACGATGCTTTCTTGGCAAGCTCGCGCAGCATGACTGCGCCAGACAGCGTCGTCGCGTAGCGCTGGTTGGCGTGGAATTTGATTGCGGGACCTTTGCCGATGACGGGAGACATTGCCTTGTCGAACTTCTCCTGGAAGTTCGGATGGAATGCATGCGCGACGTCAATGGATAGCGCTGTGGCGGTCGCGAGCATTCTGTGCAACGCTTGAAGGGAGGCGGGTTTCTGCGTGGCCAGGACGATTCTTTCAAGGACGCAGCGCAGGAAATTGCTTCCCGCACTCTGAAAATTAAGTCCGACTTCCTCCAGATCGAAGAAGCCTCCGACGATTGTGCTTCGCGGATTTTCGCAGTCGCAGAGCGCATTGAGAACCGCGTGGCAGCTTGTCAGATTGTCGAGATGCGTCGCCTGAAGAAGCGGAATATCGCCGTCGATCAGAATCGCCTTCTGCGCATCTGCCAGATAGAGCTCCGCCTGCAATGATTCCGCTGGCTGCTGAGGAAATCCCGCTGGAGTGATGGAATCGACGAGGGCTTGCAGAGACGAATAGGGCAGCATGGCGGCCAGCTGGTTCTGCTGGTTGTATTTCAGACCATCGTTGAGATTGACGAAATGTATCGGCGGATTTGGGATGACCGCCTTTGGACTGTCGCTGGAGATTAGATGATATTTTAGAACACTATCCGCATCCGAGAAGAACGCTCTGCCGACGACCTTCAAAGGTCGGTCCAGCCAAGTCGGATTGGAAGCGCCGCCGTAGACTTCCACTGGAATTCGAAGCAGACCATCCTGCACGGAGGCATCTTTCAGGCGGAGCTTCAAGGATGGACTGTCCGTGTGGCAGACGGCGAGTTTAGGATTGCATAAATCGCCTGTGCGGAATGCAATCACGCTTGAATTGTTTCGCTGGACAAAATATTTGCCGCCATGGACAAGCGCCCATTCGTCGCATTCGTTCAATTCGGCAAAGCCGTTGCGCACGAGTTCGCTTGCAATCGTCGCTGCCGAGTGAAATTGAGTCGGCGATGAATTTAGAAATTCAATTATGTCCATGGCTGGATGTCTTTCGATCAAACACAGAGAGCGTGAAGCGCCCTCTGTGTGAGTAAACGGCTATTTTTCGAGAATAGCCTTGATTCTGCGTATGCCGCGGGAGGAGGATTCCTCTTTGACGATCTTGAAGTGACCGAGTTCGGAGGTGTTGTTCGCGTGCGGTCCACCGCAGATTTCCTTCGAGAAATCGCCGATGGAATAGACCTTCACGCGTTCGCCGTATTTGCTTTCGAACACACCGATCGCATTGGTCTTCTTCGCGTCTTCGATGGACATCTCTTCGCAGATCACGGGCAGGTTGCGCTGAATCTGCTGATTGACGAGATCCTCGACCGCCTTCAGCTGTTCGGGAGTCATCTTCTCTGGCCAGTTGAAGTCGAAGCGGAGACGTTCGGCTGTGATGTTGGAGCCGCACTGGTGGACATCGTTTGAGAGGATGGTGCGGAGCGCCTGGTCGAGCAGGTGCGTCGCAGTATGCAGCTGCGCCGTGGCTTCGCTGTAGTCTGCCAGACCGCCGTGGAATTTCTGCTCTGCGCCTGCCTGAGAGAGCTTCTGGTGGTCTTCAGCCGCCTTCTTGAAGCCTTCCATGTCAACTTTGAAACCGCGCTCGGCCGCCATTTCGACGGTCAGTTCGATCGGGAAGCCGTATGTCTCGTAGAGGTTGAATGCGTTCTTGCCGGAAACCTGCTTGTTGACGACGAAATCTGGCACACGCTCGATCATCTTGTTGAATTCGCGCGTGCCTTTCTCCAGCGCCGTTGCAAACTGCTTCTCTTCGCGGTCGAGTTCTTCGTGGATGACATCCTTGTGGGCGACGAGTTCAGGATAGATTTCGCCGTATTCCGCAATGACGACATCGGCCATCTGGCTGGTGAAGGATTCGGTGAGACCGAGCTTGCGCGCTTCACGGATTGCACGACGGATCAGGCGGCGCAGGACATAGCCCTGGTCGACGTTGCCTGGCTTGACGTTGTCCGCCAGAAGGAATGTCGAAGCGCGGAGATGTTCGACGACAACGCGTGCGGAGCGGTTGTTGTAGTCCGCTTCGGCATTGCCGGAGAGTTCCTGCAGACGCTTGAACAGTCCGCTGAACAGCTCTGTCTGGTATGCGGATTTGAAGCCTTCGAGGAATGCAGTGACGCGTTCGACGCCCATGCCTGTTTCGACATTGGGATGTTCGAGCGGGATGTATTTGCCATCCAGCGTCTTGTTGTACTGCATGAAGACATCGTTCCAGATTTCGACCCACTTTCCGCAGCCGCAGGTCGGACCGCAGTTCGGACCGCAGTCAGGCTTGTCGACGGGAACGAACATTTCGGTGTCCGGTCCGCACGGACCGCTCTGGCCGGCAGGGCCCCACCAGTTGTCGTCCTTGCCAAGGAAGTAGATGTTCTTTTCGGGAATGCCGTGCTTCATCCAGATGTCGGCGGCTTCCTGATCGCGCGGTGCATTTTCATCGCCTGCGAAGCAGGTGACTTTGATTTCGTCTGCCTTGAATCCCAATTCCTCCGTCAGGAATTTGAAGGACTGGTCGATGGCGGTTTCTTTGAAATAGTCGCCGAGCGACCAGTTTCCAAGCATTTCGAAGAAGGTCATGTGGAAGGGATCGCCGACTTCGTCGATGTCATTTGTGCGCAAGCACTTCTGAACGTCTGTGAGACGATTGCCCATTGGGTGCTTCTGTCCGAGCAGGTAAGGCACGAGCGGGTGCATTCCGGCTGTCGTGAAGAGGCAGGTCGGATCGTTTTCCGGAATCAGAGAGGCGCTCTTGATTTCGGTGTGGCCGTGGGCTTTGAAGAAGTCCAGGAAAAGGCGGCGCAATTTTGCCGCATTCATGTTAGGGCGCATGGCAGTTCTGTGATTGTGTTTATGTTTTTTGAAAGAAAATCCAATTGCGAGTAAAACTACATAATTTACCTTCCTTTTCTAAACTTGTGCGTGAAATTGGCTGTTAATTCAATTCAAATGCAAACAGTCACAATTAATAATGTTACATTATGCAGGTTGGCAGCGAATTTCAAAAAAACAGGAGCAATCATGGTTAGCAACAAACGAGTTTTGACGGGAATCCAGCCGTCCGGCACACTTCATCTGGGCAATTACTTCGGCACAATGCGCCAGTCGGTTGAGGCGCAGGATCAGAACGAGTGTTTTTATTTCATCGCGAACTATCATGCGATGACATCGTGCCCGAAGCCTGAAGATTTGAAACAGCGCACCACGCAGGTTGCGATAGATTTCCTTTCGTGCGGCATTGATCCTGAGAAGACGGTCTTCTGGAGACAATCCGATGTTCCACAGGTTCAGGAACTTGCGTGGTTCCTCAGCTGCGTCTGCCCGATGGGTCTGCTTGAACGTTGCCATTCGTACAAGGACAAGTTGGCACATGGTCTTGAAGCGACGCACGGCCTTTTCGCATATCCTGCGCTGATGGCTGCTGACATTCTGCTCTACCATGCGGATTTCGTGCCCGTCGGCAAGGATCAGAAGCAGCATTTGGAGGTCACGCGCGATCTCGCGTTGGCATTCAATCGCCGTTTCGGCGACATTCTGACGGTTCCTGACGCAATCATTCAGGCGGATGTCGCCGTGATTCCAGGCCTTGATGGTCAGAAGATGTCCAAGAGCTACAACAACACCATCGAGATCTTCGGCGAAGGAAAGCCGATCCGTTCAAAGTTCATGAAGATCAAGACGGATTCGACTCCTGTTGAGGATCCGAAGAATCCGGACACCTGCAATGTCTTCCTTCTTTACAGACTCATGGCGACGCCGGAGGAGACGGAAGAGCTGCGCAAGATGTATCTGGCCGGCGGCATGGGATACGGCACCGCGAAGCAGATGCTTTTCGAGAAGTACACCGACTATTTCGCTGCAGCGCGCGAGCGCCGCGCCGATTTGATGGCGCATCCTGAGCGCGTCGAAGAGATTCTGCAGGAAGGCGCGCGGAAGGCGCGTGCCATTGCGGAAAAATCCATGGAGCAGATTCGCGCTGCCGTCGGACTGTAGTCGATTGTTCGGTTGGCTGCCGCCATGCTCTACGGCATATTTGAGGACAAGGCGTTCCTGAAGCGAATGTGGAGTCTGACTCTGCCTATTTCGTTGCAGAGTCTGCTTCTTGCGCTTGTCGCTGCGGCCGATGCAATCATGCTCGGCCGTGTGGACCAGGACTCGATGGCGGCGGTTTCGCTGGCGACGCAGATTCAGTTCATACAGAACATGCTTGTATGGGCGGCAGTTTGCGTTGTCAGCATCCTTGGCGCACAGTATTGGGGGAAGGGCGACAGGGAGACGCTTGAGAAGATTCTCGGCATAAGTGTGCGGCACACGACTTTCGTATGCGTGCTGTTTTTTGCGCGACGCGTATGCGCGCCGCGGCCTCTCATGCGGTTGTTTGCAAGCGATCCGCGGTTGGTGGACATTGGAATTGTCTATTTGCGTTGGGCGGGCTGGTCGTATCTTCTGACGGGACTTTCGCAATCCATTCTTGCGATGCTGAAGGTCAGCGACCATGCTACAAGAACCGCTTGGATAAGCGGAAGTGCCGTTGTGATCAACATCATATTGAACGCCGTATTAATTTTCGGATTGTGCGGCGCTCCAGCAATGGGCGTTCGCGGTGCTGCTTTGGCGACGGTGATCGCTCGCGTATTTGAGTTGGCGTGGTGCCTTGCCTGTGCAAGAAAGAAGGGATTCATCCGCTTCAGAATCAGTAGGATATTCTGCTTCGACAAGTTGTTGAACCATGATTTCCGAAAGAACATGCTGACGATTCTGGCGACATCGCTTCTCTGGGGCGTGGGCTTTGCGTCATACACGGCGCTCATGGGGCATCTCGGTCCGGATTCGGCTGCGGCGAATTCCGTGGCGGCTGTCGTGCGCGATCTTCTATGCTGCTTCTGCAACGGTCTTTGCGCTGCCGCTGGAATTCTTGTCGGCAACGAATTAGGCGCTGGAAAACTTGAAAAAGGGAAACTTTACGGCAATCGTCTGATGGTTCTTTCCTTCATCATCGGAATCATGTGCACGGTTCTCGTGCTTGCATCCATTCCACTGGTGCTGAGGTTCGTGAAGTTGACAGACCAGGCGAGCGGCTATCTTGTCGGAATGTTCGTCATCCTCTCCGTGTACATGATCGGTCGCACTGTGAATACGATCACGATAAATGGCGTCTTCTATGCGGGTGGCGACACGTTCTTCGACACATACAGCGTCATCGTCGCCATGTGGCTCATAGCTGTTCCGTGCGCGTTGCTTGGAACATTCTTCCTGCATTGGCACGTGCTGCTTGTATATGGTTGCACGTGTCTGGACGAAGTTGGCAAGATCCCGTGGGTGCTGGCGCACCACTACAGATACAAATGGGTGAAGAATCTGACGCGATAGGAAGGCATAATTATTTGTTACGCATCAGATCGAACAGGCAGAATGCCGCCATGAAGATGCCGCCGGCGAGACCGATTGCTCCGAGAATGGATGTTCCGTGCCATACAGGCGGTATTTTGAAAGCGAGAAGCAGGGTCGAGTTGATCATCACGGCGGCGGATAGCAGGACAGTGTTCCGCTGCGTCTGAGTTCTGGAATAGACTTTCATGAATTCCCTCAAGTCAGGAAGTTCCTGTCTGAAGGACAGCTGTCCGGTCATGAGTTTGTTCGCAAAGGCGCGCAATCCGCCTGGAGTTCTGGAGACGATGTCGAAGAGCTCCATCACATCCTCCATCCTCCTGTAGATGGATTTTGTAGGACGGAAGTGACTTGTTGCCACCTTCATCATCGCAGGCCTGAGCTGTTTTTCGAGATTGTATTCAGGATTCAATTTCCGTCCAAGACCATCAAGCGTGCCCAATGCCTTTAGCATCATATAGATATGCGGCTTCAGCGCGATATGCATCTGATTGCAGACCATGAAAATCTGCGAAATGGCTTCAGGAACGTCCAGTTTGCTGAGCTCGCCGTAGAAGTATCTGTCGATGAATTCGCCGACGGTGCATTCAAGTTCCGCCATGTCTGGTTCTGTTTCGTAGTCGCAGAGGCGCAGGAGGATTTGAGCCGCGTGTTGTTCATCGCGCTCCAGAATGCTCATCATCAGTCTGCAGAAGAGCATTTGCTCCTCCTTTGAAATTCTGCCGCAGAGTCCGAAGTCGATGTAGCAGAATTTGCCGTCAGGCAGAATGAAGATGTTGCCTGGATGTGGATCAGCGTGGAAGAAACCGTATGTGAAGAATTGTTTCAAGAAAAGATCGGCGCCGATTTCGGAAAGTTTAACGGGATCCAGTCCTGCTGCGCGCAGTTCATCCACATGGTCTGCCTTGATTCCGCTGATGAATTCCATCGTAAGGATTTTTGCGGTGGAATAGTCTTCGAAAACTTTTGGAACATGGAGGTTTGGATTGTCCTTGAACTGTTCCGCGAAACGGTGGATGTTTCCCTTTTCGTTGTTGTAATCGACTTCCTCCTGTATGGACTTCTGGAAACGTCTTGCGATTCTTGGCAGCATGAGGAAACGGAGCTCCGGATAGCTTTCATGGAGATGATCGGCCAGAAACACGAGCATTCTCATGTCAGCCTTGATATCCTTCCATGCGTTCGGACGCTGAATTTTCACGAAAACCTGCGTGCCGTCTTTAAGTGTCGCGCGATGTCCCTGAGCCAGTGAAGCGGCTGCAAATGGCTTTTCACTGAAGTCCGCAAATAGTTCGTCGAGCGGCGCATCTAATTCATGTTCGATCGTTTCCTTGACTTGGCTGAAAGGAAACGGTTGGACATTGTTCTGCAGATTCGCGAGTTCGGATGCGAATTTCACATAAACAGGACCTAATTCCTCCAGAGCCTTGCGTAGTCGCTGCGGTATTGTCAGATTCAGATTCTCAACGGAATTGCGTTCGCTGCGCTTCACGAGATTCCTGAAGCGTCCGAAAAACATTCCGAGACCATTCCTGAATAGAACTCCCAGAATCTTCCGCATCCTTGTCATGTTGACATAGGTCTGGTATGTGGAAATGATAGGGGAGAGCAGTTTCATTCTGTATGATATGGTCAGCAGGTTCTGTGAAATTCGTCGAAATCGGTCTCGCCAAGCAGTATCTTCCTATATGCATCCAGAGCGAACGGCCTCCAGCCCTCCTTGTGCGCAGCTGTTCTGAGCGTTGCATTGGTGGATTTGGAAGATATAAGATCCTCCATCAGTTCGGTTGCTTCGAAGATTTCGAAGATTCCAGAACGTCCCTGGTAGCCTGTCTTCTTGCAGTAGATGCAACCGCCTGGAAGCGCCTTTCTGGGGGCGGTCTTCTGCATGCCGAGATCTTTCGCCGCAGCTGCTAGAGCTTTCATGTCTTCGCTCGACGGAGAGTCGTCGACGATGGAGCAATGCGGACAGAGACGCCGGACGAGTCGCTGCGCGACGACGCATCTGAGTGCAGAGGCGACCAGATCCGGTTCGATGCCCATGTTGATAAGGCGGTTCACGGCGCCGATTGCGTCGTTCGTGTGCAGCGTCGAAAGAACCAAATGGCCAGTCAGGGCCGCTTGAATGGCCATTTCAGCCGTCTCGCGGTCGCGGATTTCGCCGATGAGAATGACATCTGGATCGTGTCTGAGAATGGAGCGCAGAGTTGAAGAGAAGGTCAGACCGATTTCAGAATGGATTTGAATCTGCGTGATTCCGACGATTTCGTACTCTACAGGATCCTCTACAGTGATGATCTTCAAGTCGGGATGCTTTTTCATTAGGTGGGAAAGAATGCTGTAAAGCGTAGTGGTCTTTCCGCAGCCTGTAGGACCAGTCACAAGCATAAGTCCGTTGGGGCGTTTCAGTTGCTTTCTGAGCTGGTCGAGGTGGATTTCCGAGAGGCCCAGCAGGCTCATGTCCATTAGCAGATTTCCTGCATTCAGCAGTCTAAGGCATATTGTCTCGCCGTGGCGCGTCGGAATGACGGACACACGCATGTCGTGAACGTCGCCGTTGTGAACGAAATTCATTCGTCCGTCATGAGGCAGCCGTTTTTCCGCGATGTCCATGCGTGACAGCACTTTTATGCGCGAGACAATCGCATCGCCGAGCGCTTCAATGCCAGGCGGCGTTGGGATGTCCTGCAGGAGACCGTCAATTCTGAATCTTATTCTGAACTGGCCTGGAAATGGTTCCAGATGAATATCTGTCGCTCCCGCTTCGACAGCCGTCGAAAGGATTTCATCGACGAGCCTGCTGACGGAGTCATCCTTTGCATCCTCTGACGATGTCTGTGGCGTTTCCTCCCGTTTTTCTATGACAGGGCGATGCACGCGGATCTTTCTGACCGTTTCCGCACCTATGCCGTATGTCTTCTGCTGCTTCTCTTCAATTGCCGTGGGCGGTGCAAGAACTGGCTGGCAGTGGAAGCCGAGAAGAAGCCTCAGCTGATCCAGAATGGACTGCGCTGGCGGATGGGCGAACGCGACGGTCAGGCGGCCGTCCTCCAATGAAAGAGGCATGCATTGGAACTGCTGGGCCATTGTCTGCGGGAATTTCTCCAGCACTTCGGCAGGTGGCGTGATGCTCTCAAGGGTGTTCAGCGATAGGCCAGTTGTCTTCGATAGCGCCTTGTAGATTTGCGGCTCGGAACAGTAGTTAAGCGTCTTCAGCGCCTCTTCAGGGAGCTGTCCCGTCCGCTGCATGCGTCGTCTGGTGGTAAGTACCTGTTCGGAGGTCAGAAGTCCCTCTTCCTTAAGTTGTTCCAGCAGATCATTCATTTGCCTTTAGAGTAAAAGTCTTTTCTTCGCCGAATGGCAATTCCGTTATTGTATTGTCGTCAGGCCCTTTTATGACGAGCATCTTTTCCGATATCGATTGAACGGCGAAAGTATTGGCGAAGGAGTCGCCTTCTTTTTTGTATGATGAATCCCTTCCAGTTTCAGAATCGTCGATGTCAAGAATGGCGAAAGTCTTTCCTGTCAAGGAGACTCTGACGCCCTTGAAAGCTACTTTTAGTGTGTGTTCCGGTGGGGGAGGCGGTGTCGTCGGAAGCGTTTCAGTAGTCTCTATTGGCTGTTCAACCGGAGGCGTGACGACTGCGACAGGCGCTTCGACTGGAAATTGCGTGAAGAACGGGTTGCCGGTTCTTTCCGTCTGGACGTTCTGCAGGAAAATCGGCGGATTTTCGCGCCACGGAATCATCGTCGGAGGTTCGTCTATGCTGATGATCGTGTTTTGCTGTGGCGGTTCGTCTTCCAGAATGACTTCCCATGTGAAATAGAAACCGCCAAGAACGAGCAGCAACGCTATGAGAATTCTGTATTCCCATGGCACGAAAGAGTAGGATGAGGAACGATAGCCGCTCATTTGCCCTCCTTCTTTCTATCGCCTTGTGGCGGTTGTGCAGACGCATCGTCTTTAGGTGTTTCGGGCAGAGCATCCAGACCATGGGGGACCATGAATTCCGAACACTGCAGGTTGAAAATGCATTCGTCGACGGCGTTGTTCTGGCCTGCTATGAGTTCTTGCGGCGGTGTCGTCAGAATGGAAAGCCGCTTGATTGGCATGAAGCATTCTTCCGTTTGGAGATTTGCCGCGAAAGCAAGGAATTGCGTCATGGTTCCTCTGAAAGACGCGTTGACTGGAAATTCAAGGATATAGACTTCGCCTTCTGTTGAGTCCTCAAGTGTGTATCCGATGGCGGGCAGGGCGGTAAGCTGCGTCGTGCCCTCTTCGTCCGTGATCAGTTTCAGTCCGCTGTCTTTTGCCTTCTGCAATAGATCCTGCAGAATCCAGAGTTTGGCCATCATCTGCCACACAGGCTGTTCCTGCTGCGCATCCTGTTCTGCGATCAGGAGCTGCGAATCAAAGGGCGTGTTTTCATCGCTGAACTCCGAAACAATATGCTCCATGAGCTCTTTGTAGTCGAGTCGCGTTGCGCCGTAGATGAATGCGAGCATGTCGGAATAGCTCTGGGAGATTTTGCGGTCCAGCGAGACAGTCGCTGCTGCGAGAGTGGTTTCGCACGTGGCGTTAAGGCCTTTCGCGTTCACCTGTTCGTCGCCGTTCAGCATCCACGATGTCATTTTGAGATAATCATCGAGAATCATTGCGTCAAGCGGGAGATTCGTCGCATTGAATTCATCGGTTTTCTCTTTGATTTCCTTTCGCTTTTCGGCTAGCAGTTCGCGCTGCGGGCGAATGTACAAAATATACCCCAGCAGAAGAATAGTCAAAGAGCCTAGGAATATGTATCCTAGTATCTTATGCCTTGTTGGCCAATCTTTTGCGGAGGGATGGAACATTGTGGTGCTGTCTTCGCGACAGTGAACGGATGCGTTATTCTGCCGGCGGCGTGAAAATGTTGTCTTCTTTTTGAGGCAGTGAAACAGGTGACTCCTTGAATGGGAGCTGCAGCAGGAAGAGAGCGTAGTCCTTGTTCACGAAGTCCTTGTTGTCGTTGAGGAACTTTTCCCATGGATCTGTAACGCGCTTCCTGAAATCTTCGGAAAGGTAATCCGTGTAGTCATCTACGTTGACAAAGTAGTCGGAGCGATTCAGTTCGCGTTGAAAATCCTTTAGCGCCTGGTATTTGTCACGTGTGGCGAGAAGAATGCCGCCAGCGTACATTCTTGAATGAAGTTGCATGGACGAAACAGGCGTCGCCTGCGGCAGAAGCTGCGATGGCTGCAATGCGTCTTCTGGACGCACGCTGGCAGGCGCGGTTGGCGTGGTCGTGCTTGATGGCGGCATGAGTCCGTTGGGAGCGATTTTGCCTGAATCGCCGCGTGTGGAATCTTTTCTGGATCCCGAATTCTGAGAATGCTGTTTTTTGGCGTTGTCTTCTGCGAATGAGAATTCGTCGGCCAGATAGAAGCACCATGAATCCTTTTGCGGAATAGGCGCGCATTCCTGCCATGTCTTGAGCGTTTTGACAAAACGCTGGGTGCGGAGGCCTGCTTCGGCTATTGGAAGCATCTGCAGCTGTCTAAGAGTGATCTGCTTATATGCCTCCGAGAGTTTTGGCGCCACGCCGAGACATGTGTTCAGCAGTTGTTCCTGTTCATTCAGTTGCTGCGTCTGGATGTACGTCTTGATGGCTGTGCTTGCGAATGCGACGCAAAGCGATATGACGATCACGGCTGCGGAGAGCACAAGGAACGGGAATTGCGAGATGCGCATCTGACGCCAAGCGAGGCATTCCGGCAGCAGTGTGATTTTGAAGAACGACATTCCGAGCGATTGCGCCGCCAGTCCGAAGGCGACGGTCATTGCAGGATGGCATCCCTCGCAGAGCGGTCCTGCGTTGCATCCATGCGGACATCTGCTTGCAGGCACGCCTAGTATTTCCGTTTTTGCGGTCATGGTTTCCGCCATTGTGACGCGAAGGGCTTCCATGTCTGGCCCCTCGCCGCTCAGCCAAATGCCGTCAAGCGCTGCAAGACGTGCGTCGCCTGTCTGCATTTCCTTCCAGTGCCGCAGGGAAACTTGTAGCTTGTCAAGCAGATCCTTCGGACGCGAATAGGATGCGTCCAGCACGTTTATGCTCTGGATCGTGCCATTCCACAAGAGGAGCATCGTGCAGCTTTTCGCTCCCGAATGCATGATCGCCTGAAGGCCTGGCGCTTTTGCGGCTTCAGGATGCAGCAGCTCGAAGGCATTGAAGAGCGCCAGTCCTTCCGGAACGAGCGCACCGACCTTGATTCCGTTGTTCTGGTAGAAATCGGCGGCTTCATTCAACGCGTCTTCTCGCGAAACGGCAATGAGCATTGGATTCCCCTGGCCGAAATTCGGCGGAATGCCTTGAAAACTGTGGACCAGAGACACGCCGGAGAGACCGCCAAGCTGTCGCGTCTGATAGTCGATCATTTTCGAAAGCTTGTTCATGTCATTGACTGGAGGAAAATCCGATATGACCGTGTTGACGTCCGATTGACGGATCACGCAAAATGTCTCGCGGTCGTTTTCGATGCGGTTTTCCTGAAGCCAGTCTCCAAGTGCCTGATTGACTTCCAAGACATTGGTGACGCCCTCGTCCTTCCATGAGATATGGCTCATGGTGCGGATTGTCCAGCCGTCATGGCTGGAGCTCCGCTGAAGGTGGACCGACGTAGCGCTTGCATCGCTGCAGGCAAGGCCCAGACTGGAATGTCTACCAAATAATGACATTATGGAAATATCGTTCTGAAAGTCAACGTATTGCTCTAGTTTTCGTCGTCGCTTTGAAGCGGTTCGAGCGGGATGAGATCATCTGGCGTGACGACTGGCGGCGGCGTGCAGATGACGTACTCGCCCTTTTCATTAATGATTGTCGCAGTGACGAAAATCAGCAGGTTTGTAGGTGTCTCGCGTGTCTCCGTGTGTCTGAAGAGGAATCCGATCAGCGGAAGGCTTCCGAGGAATGGGACGCGCTTGATTGTAGTGGTCTTGGAGTTCTCGACCATTCCGCCCATTATGACAGTGCTTCCGCTCATGAGATTAAGGCTGGTGGAGACAGACTGGTGGTTCGTGCGCGGCAGTTTCACGTTGGTCACGTAGTTGGTGGTGACGTTGTTCGCCGTGGTTGACTGCGTGGACGTGTAGTCTTCCCAATCAAGGAAAGTGATGATTTCAGGCTTTAGAGCAAGATGGATCGTCTGCATGTCATTGCCGATATTGACCTTTGCATCGACGGCGATGCCAGTTTGAAGGGCAGTCGGTTTTCCGCGTGGCACAAGGACTTGGTTGGTTCCCTTGTCGCCCTGGTTTATGGACTGGATGTTGTACTCTTCAAAGTAGTACAGCTTGTCGCCTTTGCGGATTCTTGCCGTGCGGTTGTTCAGCACGGTCACTCTAGGCGCCGAGACGATGACGGAACTGGATTTGTTTTCAATGGCGGAGATGAGCATGTCGTAGGAGCGGTTTCCAATGATGCCGCTTATGACGGTGGCTGCCACGCCCTCGGGATTTTCCGTTTTGATTGCTCCCAGTTCGCTGAAGAAATTGGAGATGTTGTCATTGATCTGATGGTCGGGGGTGATGGAAGGGCCTGGTCGGCCGCCATTTGCTTTCTTTATTTCCACGCCGACGTCCCTAAGATCACTTTCGCTGATGGCGATGAAACGTGTTTCGACGACAACCTGAAGCGGCGGTTTGTCCAGTTCGTGGATGATCTTCTCAAGCTCTCTGAGGCGGTCGCGAGTGTCAGTGACGATTATGAGATTTCTATTTGGATAATAGGAATATGAATCGCCAGTGGGGCAGGAGGCATAGAAGGCTGTGAGGGCGGAGGACAGATCCGTGTCCTCTTCTGGTGTGGAGGCAAATTCTGTCTTGTCGGACACGCCGATGCCTTCTGGCACTTTGGGGACTGTACCATGTCTGAGGTGGATGATTCGTGTTTCCAGATGGTAGCCTGAGGTCGGTGCTGCAGGGGTCACCCATATAAGGTGGTCGGAGACGCTGAACGAGACTCCGAGATTCTTTGAAATGTATCCGAAAATCTCGTAGAGTGGAACATTTCTGAAATTGCATGTGAAGGTCTTGTCCTTTACGGCCGCATCGCTGAAGATGATGTTCAGAGAATCGGCGATGTTCAGTTCATCGAGTTCCTGCAGCTGCGTGGCGAGTGCCGAAAGCTGCATGTTCTCCACTTTGAGCGAGATTTTCTTGTTGAGCATCTCTTCAAGTGGCCCTTTGGGGATGAATTCCGGCTCAAGATCTGGCGTGATGTTGATGGTTGTGTCGTAGGTGTCGGGAATCAGCTGGAGGTCAGCGGCTTCATTGAGCGCGCGCTGGTGGTTGATTGCCAGCGCTGTCTCGTTGATGCCCATGTTTCGCGCAAGGCTGTTCAGTCGTTTCAGATTGCTGATTTCCTCTTTGAATTCCGTAAGGGCATCAAGAGTCGCGAGGACTTCGTCGGCCTTGTCGTAGGATTTTGCGTCGATGAGTTCGCGGATTAGTTTGAAGCGTTTGCGGACCTGTGCCTCCAGAGCGCGCGTGCGCGCCTCCTGCTCAAGCCGTGCGTACTGTGGTCGGTTTCTGGACTCCAGAAGACTGTCCAGCTCGGCGCTTGGTGAAAAGCGCTGGCATGACAGCGCCAGCACGGCTGTCAAGATTGCAGAAAAAAGCGTCAGTGTGCTTCCCTGAATTCTAGGCATGGCGTCAGATGTGTATGGGTGAATGGTTTTAATAGGCAGACGCTGAAAGACGTCTGACATGCGAAACGGAAATACGAAGCCTTCGGACTACATCGCGACGGCTCGTGTTCCTATTAGTGGTGGCGGTTCTTTTTGCGCGCCGCCTTTTCCTGCTTGCGTTTGGCCTCTTTCTTGGCTTTTTCGCGTGCCTTTGCAGCGGCGTCCTGTTGTGAAATGCCATTCTGGGCATAACCGGCGGCTTTGCCGATTCCGGCGCCCATGGCGGAGTTCTGAAGCATGTTGGCCATGCCTGCGAGACCTCCGCCTCCGAAGATGTTGCCGAGCATTGCGGCGCTGCCGCCTTGAGACATCTTCGCCATGAATTCACGCATGTTCATGAATGTCTTGATCTGCTCGGTGACTTCCTGCGGAGTGGAACCAGAACCTTTGGCGATTCTTGCTCGGCGGCTGGCGTTGATGGTTTCCGGAAGCCTTCTTTCGGCTGGCGTCATGGAACGTATGATGCCCTCTGTGTGCCTGAAATTCTTTTCATCCATGACTTCCGGCGGAAGTTCGTTCATGCCAGGCAGGAATTTCAGAAGGGACATTATGCCGCCCATCTTCTTGATGCGGCCAAGCTGCTTCAGGAAATCGTCGAAATCGAATGACGCATTGCGGACTTTCTCTTCGATTTTCTTCGCTTCCGCTTCCTCGAATTCGTTCTGTGCGCGTTCGACAAGCGTCAGAATGTCGCCCATGCCAAGAATTCTGGAGGCCATTCGGTCGGGATGGAAGGTCTCCAGATCCATGGGCTGTTCGCCTGTGGTGATGAATTTGATCGGCTTGCCAGTGGTCTGGCGCATTGAAAGCGCCGCACCGCCACGTGCGTCGCCGTCAAGTTTTGTCAGGATGATTCCGCTGACGTCAAGAGCCTTGTCGAAATGGCTCGCGACCGATACTGCTTCCTGTCCCAAGGCGCCGTCGGCGACCAGAAGGATTTCGTGCGGATTTACCGCCGCCTTCACGCGAACAAGTTCCTGCACAAGCGGTTCGTCAATCTGAAGGCGTCCTGCCGTATCCAGAAGAACGACTTGGCAGTTTTTGGTCCTTGCGGTTTCGACGGCCGCTTTTGCAACCGCGACGACATCCTTGCTTGTCCTGTCCGTGTAAACAGGCAGCGCCAGAGACTGTCCAAGGACTTCCAACTGGTCGATTGCCGCAGGACGCGTAAGGTCGCATGCTGCCAGAAGCGTGCGCTTCTTGTATTTCTTCTGAAGGAAATTGGCGAGTTTGGCCGCAGTGGTGGTCTTGCCGTTACCGTTCAGACCGCAGAGCATGATGATGAGCGGATCGCCTGGCGCCACGGACGCGAAGTTCAGTTCGACGGCTTCGCTTCCCATCAGGGCGATAAGCTTGTCATAGACAACCTTGATTGCCTGCTGGCCTGGCGTCACGCTCTTGAGAACGTCGGTGCCGAGACACTCCTGGCTGACGTCCTTGATGAACGCATCCGTGACGTCGTAGTTCACATCTGCCGTGAGCAGCGCGGTGCGAACTTCATCCATCGCCTCGTTGATGTTCCGTTCGGTCAGTTGAGACGTGCCTGTCAGTTTGCGGAACGCGGAATGAAGTCTATCTGTTAGCGATTCAAACATTGTCGATTATGTGTGCGTTTTTTCGAATTGAAATTGTTGTCGTGCGTTTAGGCACGGATGAGTTCTGCGCCGTCTCCTGCAGTCAGTATCATCACCTGCGCGTTGACGCCTGTCTTGGCGAGATAGCGTTCTGCAAGGACGTCGCTGTATTTTTGCGCTGCGTCCGCTTCGACCAGATGGACGGTGATTCCGCCGAAGCCGCCGCCAGAGAGGCGTGCGCCGATGAATCCAGGAAGCGTGCGGCCGATTTCGACAAGCGTGTCTAGTTCGTCACATGAATTCTCGAAATTGTAGCGGCTGGAGTCGTGCGATATGGACATCAGTTCGCCGAAGGCCTTGATGTCTCCTGCGGCCAGTGCCTGGCTGCCCTTTTCAACGCGGTCGATTTCGCCGACTACGTGCTTGGCGCGGCGATAGACGACGTCTGAAAGGCGGCTCTTCGCCTTTTCCAGCATGGCCGGCGTGACATCTCTCAGCGCTTTCACGCCGATTATACGCGCAGCCTCTTCGCAGGCTTCGCGGCGCTCGTTGTATTCGTTTGTCAGGTTATGCTTGACATTTGAGTTGGCGACAACGAAGGAAGTTCCCGTCGGAATCGGAACATTCTTCACTTCGAACGAGCGGAAATCAGAGTAGATGAGCTGTCCTTCGCGGCCCATGAGCGAACTCAGCTGGTCCATCAGGCCCGTATTGGCGCCGACGTAGTGGTTCTCGCTCCCCTGGCCGATCTTTGCCTGTTCAAGCCAGCCGAGCTTGCTGTCGCTAAGCGCGTCAAGCACTTTCACAACAGCCATTTCCAGAGCTGCCGAACTGCTCATTCCTGCCGAAAGTGGTACATCGCCTGTGACGATCATGTCAAATGCCGGAATGCTGTATCCTCTTGCATTGAACTCACATACGATGCCTTTGATGTAGTTAGACCAATCGCGCGGACGTTTCCTGTCCAGGGCGTCCAGTCTGAAGCGTCTGGCTGACTTGCCTTTGATGTCGTAGAGTTGGCATGCCATGCCGTCCTGGGCGTCTGGATTCGCCGCTGCGGCGACGCGTGCAGAACGATTTATGGCAACGGAAAGGACGGTTCCTTCGTTGTAATCAGTATGATTGCCAAGTATTTCCAGACGTCCAGGCGCGCGTCCCAAAAATGTCGCGGGGCGGCCGAAGCGTTCTTTGAATTTGTCGGAAAGACTTGCGAGAATTGGATCTTTATCAGCCAGAATCATTGGTGAAAAACAGGATGTTGAAAAATAAAACAGTGTAAACCTTATAATATAGTCCCTATATAAAAAAAATAAGGCAATGAAGGTAAAGGAGCGTTTAAAATCCTTAAAAAACTCTGCTGTATTCATCGCGAATCCGAAAATCGGTTTATAGTTATATTTTGTTTTGAAATCAAGATTGCGTTTTCTGCATTTCGTTTTTTTCATAAAGGCTGCGATTGCATATCATGTCGTGTGCTTCTTGCGCCTGAGAACGACTCCAAGTATTCAGAAGGCCTGTCTTGACTTCTTGCGATTTTCATAAGCAATGCGTTTTTGTCTTTCGGCATTTTTGTTTGCGTCGTTGACGCTGCTTTTTGGAGCACAGAGTGTGCAGGAGACCATATCTGCCTGTCTAGGCGATATTCGCGACACTTCCTCTTCTCCCGAAAAACGCAGGGCCGCAGTTCTTGTTTTGGGCAAATACGACACTCCTGAAGTGACGGATGCGCTTGGCGAATGCCTTTACGATGATGATGTGGTGGTCCGCCGCAGCGCGCTTGTGGCGATCAGCGAGATCCCGATGCGTTTGAGATTGCTGGCTGGAAGCGTAATAAATTGTCTAAAGGACGAAGATGTGCACGTTCGACGGCTCGCGTCGTCCTCTCTCGATCTTTGTCTGGGCGGCGTTGTTTCAGGCGGCGTGCGGATTTCCGCAGGCCGCGCCGTTCAGACGCAGTCTCGGACAGGGCTTGCACGCCTTCTGGAGGACGGCCTTCGCGACGAAGACAAAGAGGTTCGCGTGAATGTTCTACGCTCTCTGCGATACAGCTCTGCCGCGGTTGATTTTCATGCGGTTCTGCCTTTTCTGGAAGACGATTCGCCTGAGGTGGTCTGCATGGCGATTCAGGCGATCGTCAATGGAAGCGGTGCAGTTGCGGACCGTCTGAAGGTGCTGAAGCCGTTCGTTCGTCACGAAAACGCCGCCGTGCGTGGTGTGCTTTGCGAAAAGCTTGCGGAATTGCCTGGCGCTCTGGAGTTCCTCAGGGAGCTTTCGAAAGACAATGTCGAAGATGTCCGTCTTGTCGCATTGATTGCGCGTGGAAATCTGCGGGATCCGAACGATTCTGGTCTTGTGGAGGAAATGAAGACGGCGTTGTCTTCTGGAGGACTGAATACAGACAAAGGCGAAAGACTTCTTTCGCTTCTCGCATCTCTTTCCGAAGAGGGCGCCTGGCGATTCGTGCATGATTCGCTTTTCGACGATTCGCATGCGGAAGTGCGTGAGGCGGCGTGGCTCCAGATGCTTCGCCATGCTGAATGGCAGCGCAGATTGAATGCCGCGGAGATGGCAGCCGCGATGAGCAGGTTGGCCGGAAATCCACGTATTCGCTCCATGCTGATTTCAATGCTTCGCAAGCGCGCTGGCGAAATCGGAAGCGCAGAAGTGGAAACGCTGCTTTCCAGTCCGCTTGCGTCATGCCGACGTTCGCTTCTGGAGCTCGTGAGAAATTCTCCCGACGAGCGTCAGGAACAGATTCTGATGGAACTTCTGATGGACGACGATGCGGAAATTCGCCTGCAGGCTGTCAGGCAGATTTCAAGCATGCGTCCAGAAGGATGGGAGGAGATTTTGATTGCAACGCTGGAGGATCCCGATGATGTCCTGCAGTTGGCTGCCGCACAAGGACTTGTCAAAGGTGGACTAACCAGCCAGAACAGTCGGGACGCCTTGCGCGTCTGGCTTCCGAATTGTCATGATGCTGCATTTAGACTGCGCCTGGAGCGACAGTTGATGCAGCGCTAATACGCAGAGGTCATTTGAAAATGAATTCAAGCAAAACAGTAGATTCGCAGCACGTTCTTGCGTTGGCAAGAGATGTAATCAACATCGAACTGGATGGTGTCAAAAAGGTCCGTGACGAATTGGGCGAACCATTCGTCGCACTCGTAAAGAAGTGTCTTGACATTCTCCATGACGGAGGAAAACTGGTTCTTTGCGGTGTCGGAAAGAGCGGACACATTTCCAAGAAACTGGCGGCAACGCTTGCTTCGACTGGCGCGCGTTCCGTCTTCATGCATCCTGTGGAAGCCATGCACGGCGATCTCGGCGTTGTTTCGCCGCAGGATCTGCTGCTTGCCGTGAGTTATTCGGGCGAGACTGACGAACTGCTGAGAGTGCTTCCAGCCGTCAAGCGCATGGGCGTGCCAATCGTGGCGATCACGGGAAAGGCGGATTCACGCCTCGGCGGCTTCTCCGACATGGTGGTTCCAATGCCTGTCGAACGCGAGGCCTGTCCGTTCAATCTGGCGCCGACGACGACCACGACGGCTCTGCTTGCGCTAGGCGATGCTCTGGCGATGGTTCTTCTTGATTGTCAGGATTTCCAGATTTCCGATTATGCGAAGAATCATCCTGCAGGCGCAATCGGCAGAACAATAACTCTGACCGTCAGGGACTGCATGCGCACAGGCGACCATTGCGCACAGGTCCATCCAGGCGCTACCGTCCGCGAGGCGCTGCTTGCCATGACCGCCGCGAGAGACGGCGCGGTTGCAATCACTGGAGAGGACGGACTGCTTCTGGGCATATTCACCGACGGTGATTTCCGTCGTGCGATGACGTCAGACGACAATGTCCTCCAGGCGCCAATCGAGAGCGTGATGACCCGCAATCCTGTTTCCATTAATCAGAAGCAGATGGCGGTCGAAATTCTGAAACTTGTCGAACATCGCAAAATCGACGACGTCGCTGCCGTTGATGACGACGGCAGATTTGTCGGCATGGTTGACATTCAGGATTTGCCGAAGTTCAAAGTGATGTAGTTTTTCCAATGGGGTATCCAGTCAATACAATTGTCGACTATTGCAGCAATGGCGAGATGTGTCTCGGCGTGGTGGTGAAAGACCAGACCGAACGCATACAGGTTCAGGGAGCCACGAAGCAGGTCTCCAAGATCGCGCTAAAGCAGGTCGTCTGCGACTACGGCCGTTGCCAGACGAACAATCCTCTTCCGACACTTGTCGCATTGCAGAACGAAATTTCGGAGATTCAGTCTGGAATCGATACCGAATTCCTATGGGAGACGCTTCTTGAGAGTGCTCCCGAAGCGCGCACCGTGGCTGAGCAGGCGGCGGATTATTTCGGCGCGGAGGCGACGAACCAGCAGAAATCCGCCTTGGGCAGAGCTCTCATGGCGGATTCCATGCGCTTCCGTTTTGACGGCGGAAAATTCGCACCGAATTCGCGCGAAGAATATGAGAGGCTCTGCGAACTGAAGCGGCAGCGCGCGGAAAAGGCAGCGCTTCGCGAACGGACGAAGGAGTGGCTGGCGCAGGTGATCGCCGCCAATGCGGAAGCCTGTGCCGCGAAGCCTATGGAAGTCCCTGCCGAAATGGAATCGTTCGTCCAGCAGAGCACCGATTATCTGATGCGTGGCTTCAACTGCCCTGCGGTCAATCTTCTTGCAACCGCGGGAAGCAAGCTCTCTCCACGCGAACTTGCGCTTTCCGTCTTGAGAAAGACAAATCGCCTTCCAAAAGACGCGGACGAATTTCTGCTCGCAAATGGCATCCATGCAGGTTTTACAGCAGAAGTGCTTGAAGTGGCCGATGCCATCAGACCGTATGTGGACGACGGCTCGAGGGAATTGCTCGAGGGCATGGAAATTTTTTCCATCGACGATCAGTGGACACGTGAAATCGACGATGCGCTTTCGCTTGTGGACAATGGCGACGGAACATATATAGTCGGAATCCATCTCTCGAATCCATCAAGTTTCGTCTCGAAAGACGATCCGCTTGATCAGGCTGCGGTGGATCGTCCGCTCTCGCTGTATCTTCCCACGACTACGGTCACGATGTTCCCAGAACGCCTTGGCTGCGATCTGGCGAGCCTTTGCGAAGACGAATTGCGGCCTGCATTCAGCGTTCTGGCGACGCTCGACGACGCTGGCGAACTGGTGGATTGGCGCATTGCCGCGACGCAGCTCAAAGTGACCAGACTACTCACTTATGTACAGGCCGATCAAATTCTGCTTGAGGGCGGCGACGAGCCGCTTGCCAAAGCGC
>JAKSPA010000199.1 GCA_024405235.1 Lentisphaeria bacterium | reverse complement strand
TTGATATTATTCATGATAAAGAAGCGTCTTCTGACGCATTGGGGTGAGACGATCATGGGTTTTGGTTTCCTCTTTCTCGGCATGGAATTGATGAATGCCGAACTCACTCAGTTAGAGTTCCTGAAAGACGTGATACAGCGTTTTGACTGTCAGCCAGTCAACGGCATGATTCCTTTTGTATCTGCATTGGGTGCGATTATGCTTGGCGTTCTTGGTACGGTGGTCAGTCAGTCCAGTTCGGCGTTCACGGGCGTGGTGATTGTTCTTGCATCCAATGGTCTCATCGATCTCTATACCGCTACGGCGATGGCAATGGGATCAAACATCGGCACCACCATCGCACCCCAGTTGGCGGCAATCAACGCCAACCGTGTCGCAAAGCAGGCGGCACTGGCACATACTCTTACCCAGACGGTCGGCGTTATTCTTGTTGGCATATTCTTCTGGGTGCCCTTCGGCGATGAACCGCTATTCTTCGCCGCCGTCAAATGGTGTTCTCCTGGTGCCGCAGTTCCGCGTATGATCGCGAACGCAAACACGATTTTCAACGTTCTTTCCACCATAGTCTTCCTGCCGTTCTTCAAGCAGATCGCACAGGTTTGCGAACATTTGATTCCTGTGGACAGAAAAGACGTCAAGTTCCAGCGTCTGGATCCGCTTCTGCTTGCATCGCCTTCAATCGCGTTGGCCCAGACGGCGGCCGCTGTCAGAAAGATGCTGCAGAAGGCGTGGCGTATGGTCGATTGCGCCATCAACATCTACAACCACAATGACGAGTCGAATCAGCGTATGGTCCGCCAGCTAGAGCGCCGCGAGGCGGATGTCGACAGCCGCCAGCAGGAGATCTCCGACTATCTTGCGGCGCTGATGCAGCGTGATATTCGCCCTGAGGAATCACGCCAGATACCGTTGCTTCTGCACTGCACGAACGATGCAGAGCGCATCGGCGACCATACCGCCGTGATCCAGCGGATTATGGAGCATTTGGAGGAGAAGGGGCGCCGCTTCAGTCCGCAGGCGACCGCCGAACTGGATGCTCTGCATGCGCAGCTGCGTGATTTGGCCGAAGCGGTGATTCTCTCGCTGGAGAAGAACACGCCGGAGAACATCAAGCGTGCAAGCGAATTGCGCCAGGCAATGGTGACTGCCTTGACCAACAGCGAGCGCGACCATCTGAACCGCATCAACCAGGGCCTTTGCGTCCCTGAGGTCGGAATCATCTATCTCGAACTGCTTGAAGAGTTCCGAAAGATCGCACGTCATCTTGCAAATATCGCCGAACGTGCGGACAGCTTCTACGAGAAGCTTGAAAAGCTTGGCAAACTTGCAGTAGGCGTTGCGGATATCGGCGGTGAACCGCAGGATTTCGACTAGAGGATTAGACAATGTGCGAAGCAGAGAACTGGCGTTATGACGTTCGTCTTCTGGATGATCTCCAGAAGGTATTCATGCGTGGCGACAAACTTACTGCCGAAGTGCGCAGAAATCGCAGATTTCGCGTGCTGCAGGGGCAGCGTCTGAACTTTCAGATCGCAGTGAAATCTCCTGCAAGAAGTTTCGCCAACTGCCGCGTGGATTCCCTCTTCAGGGACTATGTGACTATTCGCCACGTCGGTTCGGTTTTCTGTGATTTTCCGAGCGATCCGCTGGACGACATGACAATCACAAGCGAACCAGGCTTCTTTCCAGATCCGCTTCTGCCGCTCTATCCGAATCAAGTGCTTGCGCTGCCTGCCGACAAGTGGGTGAGCCTTTGGGTTTCTGTGGATATCCCGCGCGAATGCCCGTCTGGACGTTATCCATTGCGCATTGCGGTTTCGACGGCGGCGAACGACGTCGTTCTGGCATGGCCGTTGCACGTCATGCCTCCCGAAATCGTTGAAATAGAATTGGATATCATTCCAGTGGAATTGCCGAAGCAGAAGTTGTGGTCGTGCTCATGGTTCCACACGGACTGCCTCCAGAGGTGGTATCACTGCGGCTTCGGTGACGAGAGGTTCTGGGAGATTCTGCGCCGCTATCTGAAGGACATGGTTGCGCACGGAATCAATGTCCTCTATACGCCGCTCTGGACGCCGCCGCTTGACACCGCCATAGGCCACGAGCGCCCGACATGCCAGCTGCTTGGCATCACCGAAAAGGACGGCATCTACGAATTCGACTTCTCTTTGCTCAAGCGCTGGATAGACACTGCGCGCGAATGCGGCCTTGAGCTCTTCGAGATGAGCCATGCATTCACGCAGTGGGGCGCCAAAGCCACGCCGAAGATAATCGTCAACGGCGAGCGTCGTTTCGGCTGGGACGTCAGCGCGACGTCGCGCGAGTACCAGGACTTTCTCGGACAGCTTCTGCCGAAGTTGGCGGATTTCCTGCGTGCGGAAGGACTTGCAGGCAAATGTTTCTTCCACAATTCCGACGAACCGCACGGCGAGGAGACGTTGAAGCGCTATCAGGCCAGCCAGACCATTCTGGAAAAATACCTTCCTGACGACGAGTTCCCGATTTTCGACGCGATGTCCGATCCCGAATACGTGAAGAGCGGCATCACGAAGCGTCCGATTCCTGTGACTTCCGTTCTGGAGAATTTCAGCGAACTGCCTTTGAAGGCGCGTTGGGTCTATTATTGCGGCAATTGGCAGGACGGCGTGCCGAATCGCGTTTTCGGAATGCCGAGCTGGCGTAACCGTGCATTGGGTGTGCTGCTCTATGCTCTTGGCATCGAAGGTTTTCTGCATTGGGGACACAACTTCTGGTTCTCACAGTATTCTCTTGATTACGATAACAACCCATGGCAGAACACCTCTGCAGGATATGGCTTCTACGGCGGCGATTCATATCACGTCTATCCTGGAAACGATGGCGCGCCAGTTGATTCACTTCGCTACGAAGTCTTTTCCGAAGCGATGCAGGACCTTCGCGCGTGCCAGCTTCTTGAGAGCATGGTCGGCCGCGAGGCGGTCATGGCTATCTTGCAGGAGGGCGTTGAGCGTCCCCTGAAGATGACCGACTATCCGCATTCGGCGGAGTGGGTTTCCGACGTCAACGAACGCATTCTGAAGGCGATAGACCAGGCACTGTAGATTTTGTGTTCGCGCAATGAGCAGGAAGATTTTCACATTCAAGAACAAGCGCCACATGCCGAAATTTCTGGCATGGGTGCTTGCCTTTCTGCTGAAGCTCTACGCATGGACCTTCCGCGTGCGGATTGTAGATCTGGATGGCGCGATCCAGCGTGCCTCCGAACACAGGGGCGTGGTATTCGCGCTCTGGCACAATCGCATTCTCTTTTCGTCAGTGCTTATTCCCAAAAAGGTGCTGACCAATTGCGTTGTGCTTATAAGTGCTTCACGTGATGGTGAATACATCGCGACATTGGTGAAGTGCTTTGGATTGTCGAGCATTCGTGGTTCGTCATCCAAAGGCGGCGCGCAGGCTCTGCTTGAATTGGGAAAAGCGCTTTCCAGCGGCACTTCCACTGCGTTGACGGTAGATGGTCCGCGTGGACCTAAATACACCGTTCATTCAGGCGCCGCAGTGCTTTCCAGAACCATAGGCGCGCCGATTGTGCCTTTTGCTATAAATGCAAAGAAGTACTGGCAGCTGAAGAGCTGGGACAGAATGCAGATCCCCAAGCCCTTCACACGCCTGGACATCGTCTTCGGAGATGCCCTGCACATTGCGCCGGAAGAATCCAACGAAGACGCCAACGAGCGCCTGAAAAACGCCTTGCTTGCCATCACCGACGATGGCGACAAGAACAACTAGCCTTCAGGGGGAAATCATACTA
>JAKSPA010000198.1 GCA_024405235.1 Lentisphaeria bacterium | reverse complement strand
TTCCAAGACTCTATGTTCCAAGCAGAAATGACCGCTATTCGGAATCGATGGGACAGACTCTTCCGACCATGCCGATCGGCGAAATCCCGCAAGTCTCCCACACTTATGCATATCTTGACGGCAACTACGGCATCATGAACGAAGCGGGACTCATGTTCGGTGAGTGCACATGCAAGGCGGCAAACCAGTGCCAACCTGAGCCAGCCAAACGAATCTTCTACTCTTCCGAACTCATGCGCGTTGCCCTTGAACGATGCGCGAAAGCTGTGGATGCAATCGCGCTAATCGGCTCGCTCATAGAGGAATATGGCTATTACGGCACAGGCGAGACTGTCATTGTCGCAGACGCCAACGACGCATGGGTGATGGAAATGGCGCCAACGCCAGAAGGCACCAGCGGCTTTTGGATTGCGCAGCAGGTTCCAGACGGCGAGTTCTTCGTCGAAGCGAATCTCTTCAGAATCCGCGAAGTCCGTCCAGGCGCTCCAGACCAGATGATGTGCTCCCGCCTTGCGGAAGAAGCCAAGACGACGCAAGGGCTTGACTGGACGGAATGCTTCTCGCGTGGCGAATACCACCATCCATATTATTCGCTCAGACGCACTTGGCGTGCAATGGATATGGTCGCTCCGTCGTTGAATCTGCCTTGGAAAGCGGAAAATCATCTGACCATGCAGCCCTTCTCCGTCAAGCCAGACAGACCGATTTCGCGCGAAGATCTCTTCAGAATCTATCGCGACCACTATGAAGGCACCCAATTCGATCTGACAAAAGGCGCGGCAGCAGGCCCATGGGGCAATCCGAACCACCATCGTCCGACAGCAGAAGAAGAATCCACGGGTGCATGGGAGCGCGCGATTTCGATGGTCGACACCGGCTACGCATACATCTGCGAGCCTGACGGAATCTGCTGGATGGCGATGGGACGTCCCGCAGAAGTGCCATTCGTTCCGCTTGCAGTGGCGGAACCGCCGCGTGAATTTTCGCAGGGCAGCCCTATGGAATTCGATCCCGAAGGCTGCGCATGGTGGAGATACAATCTTGTCAGTCAGTTTGCAGAACTGCGCTATTGCCATGCCATCCAGGACATATCAAGAGCGCAGCAACTGGCGGAAGGCCGCGCCGCTCTGGCCCTCGAACGCGGCGAGAATTCTCCAGCCGTGCTAAACCGCCTTGCGAAAGCCACGCTCGACGAATGGAAGAACCTCTTCGCTCTGCTTGTCGTCTCGAACGACCAGGGCTATACCAGCACGCCAGACAATCTCGCGCAAAAAGAGCCGCAGAATCCGGACTTTCTCAAAGCGGTTGGCTTCCACGATGGTCCTGTCAAATACTAGTGCGACAATAAAAAGCGAAACAACTGTTAAATTATGCGCAACAGCATCATTGCAATCAACTCCGAGCAAGATAGCATCGTTTGAAAGAGGAAGATACCACCATGCAAGAAAACCTAACCACCTCCACACAACCCGCAAAGCGTGAAACACTAGCCACGCGTCTCGGCTTCATCATGCTCTCCGTCGGCTGCGCCGTCGGTCTAGGCAACGTATGGCGCTTTCCATACATCTGCGGCAAATACGGCGGCGGATATTTCGTGCTGCTCTATTTCATCTTCCTTGCAATGCTCGGCCTGCCGGTGCTTCTGATGGAACTCTCCGTCGGACGCGCAGGAAAATCCAATATGGTCGGAGCCTTCGGCAAACTCGCCGCTAATGGCCAAAAAATCTGGCGCGGTTTCGCGAAATTCTTCTTCATCGGAAATGTCCTGCTGATGATGTACTACACGACAGTTTCCGGATGGCTCTTCGCATACGCACATAAGTATATTTCCGGTTCCATAATGTCATTCACGACGAACGAGGAAATCGGACAATGCTTTGACTCTTTGACAGGTTCGTGGCAGACAAGCCTCATTTTCATGCTCTTCGGCGTTGTCGTGGGAACCATCCTATGCTGCGGTTCACTTCAGAAAACCGTCGAACGCTCCGTCAAATACATGATGATGATGCTCTTCGTCCTTCTGGCCGTGCTTGTCGGAAAGGCATTGACCATGGACGGAGCCCTCGAAGGCCTCAAATTCTATCTTGTTCCAAGTTGGGACAAATTCTCCCAAAACATGGTCGAGACCATTTTCGCCGCTCTCGGACAGGCGTTCTTCACGCTGTCGCTGGGCGTCGGTTCAATGGAGATTTTCGGAAGCTACCTCAGCGGACAGAAGCGCTCGCTGGTCAAGGAAAGCATCACCATCATCGTTCTTGACACAGTCGTCGCAATCGGCGCTGGACTCGTGATCTTCCCCGCCTGCCTCACGTTCAAAGTCGATCCGAACGCGGGTCCTGGTCTCATCTTCGTGTCGTTGCCGCATGTCTTCCAGCAAATGGCCAGCGGACGTCTTTGGGGAGCTCTCTTCTTCCTCTTCATGGCAATGGCCGCCTTGACGACCATCGTCGCTGTCTTCGAGAACATCATCGCATACGTCGTGGACGAATGGAAATTCAGCCGCAAGAACGCCGCCCTGCTCGTCGGCACCGCAATCGCGATTCTTTCGTTGCCATGCGTATTCGGATTCAATCTCTGGAGCAGTTTCGCGCCTCTCGGCAAAGGCACATGCGTACTTGATCTAGAGGATTTCATCGTCAGCCAGAATCTCCTGCCGCTAGGCGGTCTCTGCACCGTCTTCTTCTGCACATGGAAATGCGGCTGGGGACAGAAGAATTTCATCGCAGAGGCTGAACACAGCTACAATGGACACTTCGGACCCTTCTTCCGCTTCTACACGAAGTACGTTCTTCCGATGATCGTGCTAATCGTCTTCGCTTTCGGCTACTGGAGCACCTTCTTCAGCAAGTAACCGACGCTGTTTCATAGAGAATTCGGAAAAACAATCGGCTGAATGACGCTGAGAACACGACGTCATTCAGCCGAAAATGCAACGAAACGATGACGAAGCTCCGTCTGAAATACATCGAACCCGCAACAGAGAAGAAAGACGAAGATGTCCCTTCGCATGGCGTTCTTACGGAGTGGAATGACGATCGTGGATATGGATTCATCACCGACGACGCTGGCGGCAAGAAGGTCTTTCTGCATATAAAATCCCTCCTGCCATACGCCAGACGACCTGTCGTCGGAGAACTCTTCTTCTATAGACTGACTGCCGACGACAAAGGGCGGCCACGCGCCGAGCAGGCCTACCAAACGGTACTTGACGAGAGACGCCGCATTCCGTTTCTGCATTCCATCATATACGGTCTTGCATTCATTTGGCCGCTTGCCATACTTCCTGCTCTGGTGCTAATCGCAAAGAAACAGAGCATCGCTGCTGGAATCTTCGTCGCATTCGCCATAAACAGCCTGCTGACGATTTTGTTCTACAAGGAGGACAAATACCGCGCACAATACAAATATTGGCGAATACCGGAAAAATGCCTCCATTTTTGGGAGTTGCTTTGCGGTTGGCCTGGCGCGATGATCGCGCAGCATGCATTCAGGCATAAAAGAAGCAAGAGCGGTTTCCTAATATCATTCTGGCTATGCGTTTTCGCGAATATCGCGATTCTGTTTTTATTCTTCTACTATGGCAATCCAAAGAAGGTTGCATATTTTCTGTGGGCGTGGGGACAGAAAATTGAGAGAATCTATGAATAATGCAGCGGCAACGACTGCTTTTCGGAACCATATACTTAAGTTACCTGCGTGGCCCATCACTCCCAAATGTCTCAAATGCAAAGGGGCATCTTTTATGAACGCTATGTTCCCCAAGAGGGTAGGAATCAAGCCGCATTGGGCGCAGCACAATG
>JAKSPA010000197.1 GCA_024405235.1 Lentisphaeria bacterium | reverse complement strand
GTCCGCCCGTAAGTTTCTTTGTCTATTGGTCAAAGGCGTCTGCCGTCATTGCATATAAAACGCAAAAAGCGTCTGCAGAAATCTGCAGACATGTTTTTGCGAGTTACTACGATTATCATGCATTCATCATTAAAGAAACACCCAGCGCCTCAACGTTAGCATTTTCAACGCAAAGTCGCTGAGGATTCCATTAACATACGCTATAGTACGGAAACGCATCATGACATCTAGCGCCGTTGCAATCGCGAGCAGAATGCAAACCATGCCATGACATGTCGTTTCGTTTTTTGGATGTGACCACTTTGTTCACAACAAAGCTATGGTCGTTCTTCTGTCTATCTCATCATTTTGCGATAGTGCGTCTTATGACAACAAACAGTCTTTTGGAGAACCTTTCCCTTAAGTGCAATCGTCCGTTGTGCATGTTCCGCGTTGGCGACACGGCGGAAATTCAGCTAGCAGGCGTCGATGGCATTGAATGTTCCGTGGAAATTTCGGAGAATGACGTCCCATTGAAGACAGAGACTCTTTGCTGTCCATCCGTCATGCGCATCACTCTGGAACATTCTGGCGTAGTCCGTTGCACTGCAAGCACAACTAATGGACAGAAGAAATCCCTTGCGCTCTATGTCAATCCGGAAGAACGCATCTGTGCAGGACGGCAGCAGCGCTTGAGCGAGAACTATCAGCGCTACGGCAACGTGGTCAATGAATACTATGTCGCACGTTTCCGCGAACTGGCAGCCGAACGCCAGCGGCGTCTGCAGGCCATCACCACCCGCGAAGAGGCCGAGAGATATATACATGATGTTCGCGCAAAGATTCGAGCGCTCTTCAATCTCGATGCGGAGCCACGGACGCCGCTTAATGCGCATATCACAAAAGCAAAGGAATTTCCGCTCTACCGTCTGGAGAATGTTGCCTTCGAAAGCGCGCCTGGATATTATGTAACGGGAAACCTCTACCTTCCGAAGGAAATCCATGGTAAGATTCCAGGCACGCTGATCATCTGCGGACACAGCATAAACGGAAAGAGCTATTCCAGCTATGCGCTGATCGCCGCCACATTGGCCGCAAATGGCGTAGGCGCATTGATTGTGGATCCAGTGTCACAGGGCGAGCGCTTCCAATACTCCGCTTCTCCGTCAACGGAAAACGTCGGCGGACACAACGAACTAGGCAAGAAACTCCTGCTTGCAGGAGAATGGTTTGGCGAATGGCGTGCATTCGACGCCGTCCGCTCTCTGGACTATCTGCTCAGCCGTCCTGAAATCGACGCATCTAGAGTCTATGCGACCGGCAGTTCAGGCGGCGGAACACTGACCACATGGCTCACTGCCATAGACGACCGTCTGGCCGGCGCCATTCCGAGCTGCTATGTCTCAAGCTGGAAGATCCACGTGGAAAACGAATTGCCAATAGATGTCGAACAGACGCCGCCGATTCTTGCGGGAATGGGCCTTGACATCGCCGACTTCCTAATCGCCGCCGCGCCACGCCCGCTGCTGGTTCTGGAGGCAATCAACGACTTCTTCGACGTTCGCGGTTCCCATCAGGCGATGGAGGATGTTCAACGCATCTACCGTCTGCTTGGCGTAGAGGCAAATGCGGATTACTTCGAAGGCGAAGGCAACCACGGCTACAATTTCGACCAGCGCGAACGCTGCTTCAAGAAAATCATGGAATGGAGCGGTCTGCAATATCTGCTTCCTCAAGATAAAGTCACACTGCCGACAACGGAAGAGCTGCTTGTCGCACCAAATGGCAACGTCCACAACTTTGCCAATGCGATATCGGCGGAAGAAAGGGCGAAAAAACGCCGCGATGCAGTCATCGCCAAGCGCACTCCTTTGGCAAAAGACGCGCTGTGCGACGCAATCCGCCAGAACCTGCACATTTCGGAAGAAAACGCCGCCCCTTCCTACCGCAATCTTCGTCATGAATACATAGACGAAACCGAAACCATCATGAATCGCTACCTTCTGGAAGACGGCACGATGATTTTCGGACTGCTTCGCTATTTCACGCCTCTTCCTGAACCCTCCTTCATGCTTCCTCCCGCCAAATCCGCCCTCCTCTACATTCCGCACTGGAACTCTCCCGTGGAATTCCCGCAGATATTTTCTTCGGCGGACAATCAATACGACGCATACTACTCCTTCGATCCTTTCGGCGTCGGAGCATTGACGCCCTCCTCCTGCGACCACCACAGCTTCCATTACGGCACAATCTATGGATTTGACTACCACTTCTCCGCCATGGGCCTTATGCTCGGCGAACCATATCTCGGCCTGCGAGTGAAAGCCATTCTCAAAGCCATCGCACTACTCCACGCCAAAGGCGTTCAGGAAATCACAATCTGCGGCGCTGGACGCTCAACCATAGCGACGACCTTCGCCGCACTGCTGGCAGGTTCCGAAATCCAAAAGACAATTCTCGTCAATCCTCTTGACGCATACGAGAACATCCCGCTGCAACGCACGCAGTGGGGACAAGCCGAACTCCAATACGGAATCCTTGAAATCACCGACCTGCCCGAAATCTATCGCCTCATAAATCCCAACATAATCACTAAGGATTTCGCAAAAGTCAAACAAACGCTGCCATAACCACCGAACACGCAGTCCCCCAAAAAACGCCAGAACGGCTTCGCTTTATACATGTAAGCCATGCCGCCCATACGGCGATGACGATCCGGAATCAAACGGCTTTCAGGCGACACGGCGCTAGTAGTCTTTTCCAAACGGACTACTAGCCTTTCAACACTGCCAGCGGCGTCAGTCTAACCAACGGCTGCACAAGATCGGCCTCGGCGTCAATTACATCATCAATGGGTTTGTATGCCTGAGGGGCCTCAGACAGGTCAAGATACCCCTTGTGCCGTTTGTCAAAGCCCTTGTATTTTCCCCAACGTTCGTAGACGATGCCTTCCATCGCCGCATCGCACTCCTCAACGGACAGATTCATGCTTGCGGCAATTCGGCTCATCGTCCGCCCTGCGCCATGCGAACAACTAGTGAAGGACTCTTCATTGCCAAGCCCCTTGACAATGTAGCTTGCAGTTCCCATGGAGCCTGGAATGATGCCTATTTCGCCATCCTTTGCGCTAGTCGCCCCTTTTCTGTGTATGTAGAGATTCTTGCCAAGATGGTATTCAAGCGACGCATAATTGTGATGGATGTTGATCTCCTGAATGAAATTCGTTTCGGGAACAGCCTCGAAAAGAGTTTCCTTGAAAACACTCATCATGCGCTGACGATTTTCAAAAGCGTATTCCAAAGCGAACTTCATGTCGCGAAGATAATCGTGCCCCTCCTGGATGTCCATTGGCAGAAATGCCAGTTCGGGATTCGGAAGCTTTACGCGGAAAGACTCATCCAATTTCTTCGCAAGCACTTGGTAGAATTTTTCCACGCGCTGCCCCAAATTGCGACTGCCCGAATGAATCATCAACCAAACAAAACCATCGTTTGACTTCTGCAATTCGATGAAATGGTTTCCACCACCCAAAGTTCCCAGATTCCTTCTGTCTAATTGACTGGGAAAATCGCAGACAGCGCCGTTGACATCAAGATAGCGTTCAAAGCCCTCCCATTCCTGTGGCAACTTATGGGCAACGCCTTCACCTACAGGAATGCGTTCTTTCAGTTTGTTCTGAATTGCACGACGCACGCTCATGTCAGCTAGCCGTTCGGCAGGAAGATTGGTCTGCACGGCAATCATGCCGCAACCGATATCCACGCCGACTGCACTTGGCAGAACGGCATTGTCGGCTGCAATCACACCGCCAATCGGCATGCCATATCCCGTA
>JAKSPA010000196.1 GCA_024405235.1 Lentisphaeria bacterium | reverse complement strand
CCAGGGCGCGGCGGTGGATTCCATCGGCGACACGCCCCAGGGTTGCGCACGCCTTTCGGCGTGCTTACCCTGGGCTACCATATTGCGCCCCCTCCGGGGGCTTCGCCGCTTCGCGGCTGTACAATTCTCAATTCATAATTCTCAATTCTCAATTAATGATGAATTTTAAATTGAGAAATACGAATTGAGAATTATGAATTGAATTAATTCTGCATTCTGCATTCTGCATTCTGCATTCTGCATTAATTGAAAATTGAATTGAGAATTGAGAATTGAGAATTGAGAATTGAAAATATCGTTGCTGTTTTTCTTTCACAGTACTTGCGCGCGAAAGGCAGGAAAAACATTGCACCAAACTGAACGCACTGAACAAGTCCACATGGCCCATCGCTCACACATGGCCCACATGGCCATCACTCCCACATGGCGCACTTAAGTTATAGTTCACAAAAAAAAGGCATCGAACCGTCTGATCCGATGCCTTTTTTCGTTCTTTGTCCGTCGGCTATTTGCCGTTGCGTGCTTCGCGCGCCTTCTTGCGTGCGGCGAGAATCTCCTCTGCGACGCTCTGCGGGACAGGCGCGTCATGAGAGAATTCCATATTGAATCCAGCGCGGCCCTGCGTCATATTGCGCAGCGCGCTTGTATAACCGAAGAGATTTGAGAGTGGCACCAGAGCGTGGATCTGCTGGTTCTTTCCAACCATTTCCATGCCCTGGACCTGTCCGCGGAGGCCGCAGAGATTGCCAGTGATGGTGCCGGCGTATTCGTCGGGAGTGGAGATGGTCATCTTCATGATGGGTTCGAGCAGAACAGGTTCCGCCTTCGCGAAAGCGGTCTTGAATCCCATGGAAGCGCAGGTCTTGAAGGCCATATCCGACGAATCGACTGGATGGAAGGAACCATCGGTAAGCGTGATCTTGAAATCGACGCAGGGGCAGCCGGACTTCGGACCGCTTTCCATGGCTTCCTTGAAGCCCTTCTCGATTGCGGGAATGTATTCCTTCGGAATGTCGCCGCCCTTGACATCGTTGACGAACTCGTAGCCCTTGCCAGGCTCCTGCGGTTCGATGTCGAAGAGTATATGCGCGAACTGTCCGTGACCGCCAGTCTGCTTCTTGAGGCGCTCTTCATGGGAGACCTTCTTGGAAATGGTCTCGCGGTATGCGACTTCAGGCGCACCTGCAGTCACATCGACCTTGAATTCGCGGCGCAGACGCTCCATGATGATGTCAAGATGGAGCTCGCCCATGCCGGAAATGACGGTGTCTTCAGTCTCCTGATCGATGCGGACCGTGAAAGTCGGATCCTCCTCCGCAAGTTTGCCGAGGGCGATCATGAGCTTGTCACGATCGGCGTGGCTCTTGGGAGTCACGGCGATGGAGATGACAGGCGCGGGGAAGGTGATGCTCTCAAGAGTGATCTTGGACTCTTCGTTGCAGAGCGTGTCGCCAGTGGTGGTGTCGGAAAGACCGACCAGAGCGCCGATTTCACCTGCGTAGAGGACGTCGGTGTTCTCACGATGGTTTGCGTGCATGCGGAAGATTCTGCCGATGCGCTGCTGCTTGCCCTTGGTGGAGTTGGTGATGTATGTGCCGCACGTCAGAGAGCCGCTGTAAACACGAACATAGACCAGTTTGCCGACTTCGCGGTCCGCAACGACCTTGAAGGCCAGAGCGGCGGTGTTCTGCTCGTCGTCGGCACGGCGCTCGACTTCCTCGCCATCCATCGTCGTCGCCTTGCAGGGCGGCATGTCAAGAGGACTGGGCAGATAGTTGATGATGGCGTTCAGCAGACGGCGGATGCCCTTGTTGCGGAATGCCGTTCCGCAGAGCACTGGGAAGATGCGCTGCTGATGGGTGCCAAGACGGATGGCGTTGACAAGTTCGTTCTCGTCAAGTTCTTCACCGCCGAGATACTTCTCCATCAACGTGTCATCAAGTTCCGCAGCCGCCTCAATCAGATTCAGACGCCACTTCTCCGCGTATTCGCGATACTCTTCGGAAAGAGGCTCGTCCACAGGACGGGTTCCTGACTTGTCTTCAATATAGCGAACCTGGCACATCTTAACCAAATCGATGATGCCCTTGAAATCAGGACCTTCGTCAATCGGAATGCAGATCGGAACTGCGTTCGCGCCAAGAACATCGCGAATCTGCTGGACAACAGAGAAGAAATTCGCGCCCGTACGATCCATCTTGTTGACGAAGCAGATGCGCGGGACGTTGTATTTGGTCGCCTGGTGCCAAACGGTCTCGGACTGAGGCTCGACGCCGCCGACTGCGCAGAAAAGACCGATCGCGCCATCCAGAATTCGCAGCGAACGCTCGACCTCTACGGTGAAATCAACGTGTCCGGGAGTGTCGATGATGTTCACCATGTTGTCGTTCCAGATGCAAGTCGTGGCGGCGCTCATAATCGTAATGCCGCGCTCGCGCTCCTCTTCCATGAAGTCCATGGTGGCGGAACCATCGTGTGTCTCTCCCAGTTTGTGGGTACGGCCGGTATAATACAGAATACGCTCTGTGCAAGTCGTCTTACCTGCATCAATATGAGCCATGATGCCGATATTTCTGACGTGGTCTAATGCATAAGTGCGTGGCATGGTGTGTAAAATTCTTTGTTTAAAGGTGACAATTTATGACAAGATATGCGGAATTTTGTTAATATATTCTCAAATTCAGCATTTTCTAGTCATTTCAACGACAAAATGCGACAAACATGAATAATTTTTCACAATCATCCCAAAATATGATGATTTGTCACAATGCCAAAGCTTAAGCAGCATGCGTATCTGGAAACGGCTATATGGTTCCAATATATTAATTATCGCTGCTGGACTTATACAAGTTGCGATACTTTCCGGGAGAGATGTTGTATGCCTTCTGGAAGGCGCGGCAGAAATATGTCATGCTGTTGAAGCCGCACTGTTCTACGATATTCTTGAATGTAAGCGTGTTGTCGTTCGCCAGCAGCCATGCGGCCTTGTACAACCTTTGCGACATGAGATATTTTCGTGGCGAACATCCGATATATTCCTTGAAGAGACGAGTGAAATAGAAGACGGAGAGGTTTGCGGTGGCGGCCATCGCATTCAAATCCAGCAACGTGTTCTCCAAATTATGTTCGATAAATGCCAGTGTCTTCTCCAGACAGACTGGCATATTCTCCTTTGCAGACGATGGTTTCGAAAGTTGTTCCTTCAGGAGTGCAAGCATGAATCTGTATCCGAAGGCTGCCTCCTCATAGGGGTCATCGGCTATTTCTCCCGCCGCCAGCTGGTTATAATGCCTGCAAAGCATCTCCAGCGCCAGGCTCTCCGGCGGAATGGTCAGAACCACGCCGTCCTTGTCGATGATCCTGTGGGCCAGCTCCTGTGCTGCCTCTCCGAAGAGGCTAAGAGATATGAAATGATAGATATCTTCGTCTGGCGACTGCATGCATGTGCTGTGCGATGGCGTCAGCAGCAGAAACGCCTTTCCTGCAGGTACAGGACGTCGTTTGCCAGTGGCTATGACTTCCCCCTGACCTGCAAAGGTGTATTGGAAGAGTATGCCCTTCTCATTGTCCAGCCCCACCAGACTGCGCCTGTATGTATGATTGGACTGCTCTTCGACCGAGTATGAATTCGGCTGACAGGCCAGACGCTCGGTCCGATGACATGGCGTGGCTATCCGCCCGAAATGCTGACTGGCGATTTCCTGTTGTGTCATCTGTTCCTCCTGTTGCTCATTGAAAATAATGTAGTCCCGATTCGATTTTTTTTCGCTTTCCGCTGGCCGTTTTTCACACTCGGCGGTCGTTCCTGACCCATGCCCCC
>JAKSPA010000195.1 GCA_024405235.1 Lentisphaeria bacterium | reverse complement strand
GCAACAGCGGGAGCCTGCGGCGCAGCGGACTTTTGATTTGCAAGCGATGCACTGGCAAGGCGCAGGGAGGCGAGAATCATGGATTCGAAATCCTCCATGTCTTTGTCGGTCTTCTGGATGTCGCTGACGACCCAGTAGTTGATTCCCATGGCGGGAATCGCCACGACAAGTCCGCCGACGGTTGTAAGCAGCGCGCCTGAAATGCCAGGGCCGATCGATTCGATGTCGGGACGGCCACCGCTCTTGACCATATTGATGAATGTAAGCATGACGCCCCAGACGGTTCCCAGAAGTCCAAGCATAGGCGCGAGGCTGATGATGGCGCTCATCATCGGCAGCCACTCCTCCATCTGTCTCTGCTGCGCGTTGCATTCGGTGTCCATTGCAACTTGAATGCGCTCAAGCTCCTCGTCTGTCAGCGGACGTGGCAGCGTTCCCACTGTCAGAAACGCGATCTTCTGCTGCTCCGTCGGCATGAGAATGCCGTTGATCGCCTTGACTGCCGCGGTCGCCATGGCTTTCAGCGGTCCGTCGTATTTATCCGTGCGGACAAGTTCGCCGAGCATGAAATGCTGCGAAGTGCCGTATTCCTTCATGTGCGATATGATTGCCTTGCAGGCGCGACGCACCGCACGGCAATAGAATACCTTCATGATGATGATGCACCAGATGATGGCGCTTCCGGCAAGCAACACATCGACGATGAATTTTCCGAAGGCGTCACTGTTTTTATACGCATCAAAGATTAAGTCCATTTGCAATCCTCGCAAGTTCGATGAACTGTTCAGGGGTGATGATTTCCGCACGGGCAGTCGTCGGCAAGCCAAGCGCTTCGAGCGCGGCGGCGAAATCTACGCCAGGCGCGACATGTTCCAGAAGGCGTCTGGCCTGCTTGCGGCGTTGCGAGAACGCCGCTGTGGCGAGCCGTGCCGCCTGTTCGAGAAGAGGTTTTTCCGCAAGAGGCCTTTCGCGCGCTTCCAAGGCCAGAAACGCCGAATCCACTTCCGGCGGCGGATAGAATACACCATGCGGAACGATTCGGACTATGTGCGCACGATAATGGAATGCAAGCTTGACTGTCAGAACGCCGTATTCGCTTGTGCCTGCCGAAGCGGCAAGACGTTCCGCCATCTCCTTTTGAAGAAGGACGTGGAACGATGACGGCGGATTGGCCAATTGATCCAATGTCGCAAGCAGAACCGACGCGCAGGAGTACGGAAGATTCGCTATGACACGGAACGGCGTTCCCGCAGGGAAAAGCGACGCATAGTCCACTTTGCAAGCGTCCGCCTCGATCAGTCGCAGAGCAGAGACGTTCGCATATTTCTCTCTGAGATATCCAGCCAGACGCGAGTCGAATTCGATGGCGGTGACATTGCAGCCTGCGTCAAGAAGGCGCTGCGTCATGACGCCGGTGCCAGGCCCGATTTCAAGTATATTTTCTCCTGCCTGCGGCGCCGCCGATCTCACCAATGCGGCAAGACAGTTGTCGTCCACCAGAAAATTTTGTCCCAGAGTTCGGCTTGGATGCATGTCGAGCCGTTCCAGAATGGCTGATAATTCCGCCAGTTTCATGGTGGTTGAAAAAGTAAGTGCGTTACGTTAGGTTACGGAATGAACGCCAGAAACGGTTCCAGGGCCTTTTGGGCCAGAGAGGCATCGCCGTTTTCCACGCAGATGGTCAGGAGAGTGTCTTTGGTCGCGCCGAGAGTCAGAAGCGCCAAAGGACTACGGCAATCCGCCTTGACATTGTTTCCGCAGGACAGAATGACTTTGCAGGGAAGGCTTTTGCAAACGCGCGAAATCTCGCTGGCGACCTTAAGATGAAGGCCGTTTTCGTTCAACACATGAGCCTTGAAAATTGTCGTCTGATTGTCTTCCACGATGACGTATCAGGGATTTTGGGTTTCCTGTTTATCCTCAGGCAGATCGAGGTCCTGGAGTATCGCCATGACGCGCTGCGCGCGTTCCGCAGTCTCATCCAACTTGAAATTGAGGATGGGAGTGTATTTCATGGTGATTTTTCTGGCGATGCCGCTTTGGAGAATGGGACGCTTCTGGTTGACAAGTTCCATCGCGCGGCGCTTTGCGGATTCGCTTCCATAGACGGAAACATAAACGGTGGCCGTGCGGAGATTGCTGGCCAGTTCCACGCCCGTGAAAGTGACTAGCGCATCTGGAATGTCAGGGCGAATGTGCGCTTCGCCAAGCATGCCGAGCTCCTTCAGGAGCTGTGCATTGAGTCTTTCTATGCGATCAGGCATTTTTGTTTTTTGCATCTTTCGGCATTCGCCTGCATGCTTCGACAGTGCAGGCGCGCCGAGCCATTCCAATTCTAGAGTTCAGGAGCGATCTTCTCGACTGCGTAAACGCGAATGCGGTCGCCGACTTCGAAGTCTTCGAAATTGTCCAGACGGATACCGCACTCCTGTCCTGCCTTCATCTCCTTCACGTCATCCTTGAAATGCTTCAGAGAGACGACCATGCCGGAGTAGATGCGGTCCTTGCCACGGAAGACCTCAGCCTTCTGGTTGACTTTGACGGCACCTGTGAGAACGCGGCTGCCGCAGATCTTTCCGGCCTTGGAGATGTTGAACACGTGCGCGGTTTCCGCTTGGCCCGCCAGAGTCTCGCGGGCTTCGGGAGTCAGGCGGCCGCGCATGACGTCTTCAAGATCGTCCAGCAGATCGTAGATGATGGAATAGAGGCGGATTTCGACGCCCTTCTGCTTGGCGGTGTTGTTGACGCCTGGCATGGAACGGACGTGGAAACCAACGATGATCGCTTTGCTCGCGGCCGCCAGAATGACATCGGAATCGGTGACTTCACCCACGCTTGAGTGGATGATCTTCACCGTGATCTTCGTCGATTTGATGCCGTTGATCGCGTCGCTGATGGCTTCCAGCGAACCACGCACATCGGTCTTGAGGACGAGATTGAGTTCGATGATGCCTTCGGATTCCTTCTTCTCCTGAGCCATCTTAAGGAAATCGGCCATTGAAAGAGTCTTCTTCGCGGAGCCTTCCATGCGCTTCTTCTGAATCTCCTCTTCCGCCGCCGCCTTGGCAGACTTTTCATCAGGCTGCCAGACGACACGGTCGCCTGCTTCTGGAACGCCTGTGTAGCCCATGATCTTGACGGGGGTCGAGGCCGTCGCCTTTGCCATGCGCTTTCCATGCGTGTCGAGAAGCGCACGCGCCTTGCCGTATGTCGCGCCGCAGGAGAACCAGTCGCCCTGGCGTAGGATGCCGTTGCGCACCAGAATGTTGGCAGTCGGTCCCATGCCCGTTTCCATCTGCGCTTCGATGACGAGTCCTTCGAAGGGAGCTTCGGGATCTGCGTTCAATTCAAGCATTTCCGCTTCCAGAAGGATACGCTCCAGCAGTTCGTCAATGCCTTCGCCAGTGATTCCGCTGCATGGAATGACCGCCGTCTCGCCGCCCCATTCTTCTGGCTGGATGCCATTCTCCTGAAGCTGGCGCAGGACCTTGTCTTTGTCGCAGCCCGGAAGATCGACCTTCGTCATGGCGACGATGATTGGAACCTTTGCCGCCTGCGCATGGTGGATGGCCTCGATCGTCTGCGGCATGGCTCCTTCCGTGCCGGCGATAACCAGAACCGCCACGTCGGTGGCATTGGCGCCACGTGCGCGCATTGCAGTGAATGCGGCGTGTCCGGGCGTGTCAAGGAAAGTGATTGTCTGATCGCCATATTGTGCGACGGAAGCACCGATTGCCTGCGTGATTCCGCCTGCTTCTCCCGCTGCGCCGCGTGTCTTGCGGATGTAGTCCTGAAGCGTGGTCTTGCCGTGGTCGACGTGAC
>JAKSPA010000194.1 GCA_024405235.1 Lentisphaeria bacterium | reverse complement strand
GGAACTGCTTGTCGAACGCTCTTTGGAATTGCTGAAGAGCGTTTCGGCTGGCGGCAGGGTTCTGGATTTGTGCACGGGTTCGGGAGCGATTATTCTGTCGATCGCGCATGCGCGCCCTGATTTGCAGTGCTACGGAGTTGATCTTTCGCCGCAGGCGCTCGCCTGGGCGAAAAAGAATCTCAAGGCATTGGGACTTGCCAATTGCGAACTGTTTGAAGGCGATCTGTTCGAACCACTTGTGCCTGGACAAAAATATGATTTGATAACTTCTAATCCGCCTTATGTGGCGCCGAAGGAGTATTCTGAATTGCCTTCGGTCGTCAAGGACTATGAACCCAAAATGGCCCTTGAAGCAGCTGATGACGGCCTTCTGCTGGAAAGGAGCATTATCCGTCAGGCGCCTTGTTGGCTCAAGGACGGCGGAGCGCTTATTCTGGAGATGGGAGAGACGCAGGGACGGGCGCTGTCCGACGAAATGCTTTCGCAGGGGTATTCCAATGTGTCCATAATAAAAGACTTATGCGCACGTGACCGCTTTGCCGAAGGACACATTTCGCTGTCGCGAATGGCTGCGAAGGGGTGAAGGGACCAAAGGGACTCAAGGGACCAAAGGGACTCAAGGGACCAAAGGGACTGAAAGAAGTTTTGTTTCTAGAAAACTAAACCGTCCAATCCCACTAGTCCTTTGAGTCCTTTTAAGCCTACAGCAATGTGAACTTGATCGTGCTGTCAAGATTGGCGGCCTTCGCGAATTTGATGCGGAGCTGCTTGATTGGAAGCGACGGCTCGGTCTGGTAGTTTTCCGCATCTACGATTTCCCACGTGTAGTCTCCGTCCTGAATTTCCATCTTCATGATGGTCGTGCCGCGTGTTATCGTGAACACTGCGCCGTTGTTCTCGATTGAGACGTTCGGAGCGAGTGTGAAGTGGAATTCGTATTCGTGAGGGGCGTCGGCGGAAACTTGGTCGTTGAGTTCCAGCGATTCGTCGTTGCAAGTCATCGTGCGTCGCCATTCCACGCCCTTCCAGTCTGGATTGTTCGATGTAAGGAGCGCGCTGGAGCGGTTGTCCTTCCATGGTGCCAATTCGATTTCAGGGTAGAAATCCCATCCATAGAGGCTGAATGAATGTCCTTAGAAAAAGACATCAAAAAGAAAAATGCTGTGTGAGGTGGCCTACTTGCAGGCGCGGAAGGATGGCGAATCGTAGTTGCAGCAGCCTGGATCGTCGATGAGCGGGAGATTGTCCGCGAAGATGGTGATTGCGTTCTTGCCGCCATGATAGTGGGAGAATTGTCCAGTGAAGGACGATGCATCCAACGCCGCGTAGAGGCGTTTGCCGCGCCAGACGGCCAGACCGCCTTGGCCAAGATGGGAGGTCTTCGGCTGCGCCTGAACGTCAATGCCCATGGATTCAAGAAGTCCGTCAGGCAACAGCGGATATGCATCGTTGATGACGAGCGTCCTGCCGTCGGGACGGCGATAGGTCGCGAGGACCTCTCCCGCCAGTTTGAAACGGCGCTCCGCTTCAGCATCCAATGGCATTCCGAAGAGTTTTGCGAAGGCCATCGCATCGCGGCCATGCCACGTCTCGAAGGAGTGATATGACGGAGAGCCTTCGAAGAGGACACCGTTTTCGAAGAAGTCGGTGACCGCATGCCACGCGATGCGATTCATCGCCAGTTTCTTCCATTCGCGTGTTTCTTCGTCTTCTTCGAATGCCGAGGCGACATGAAGCAGTCCGACCTGTCGGACGGACTGATGATTTCCTTTGGAATTGGGACGGGCCTTTTCCTGCAGATAGAGGATATGTCCGTGCAATCTGATGCCGTCCACCAGCTTCTGCATTTCGCCTTCCTTGAAATCCGCGAGATCCTTGATGAAATAGAGCGTATGGAGGAAGTGTATCACACGGCTTGCGGGCTGGAAATCGTACCATGTGTATTCGACGTCCGTCTCGTCCACGCTGTATTCTTCGTACGTCTTTTCGTTGTAGTCATGGTTCATGCGATACAGGACGCGTGCCCAATGTGCCTCTAGTTCCTTCGGATCACCGTTGCCTGGAGGCGGGCAGGTGTCGATGTAATGCAGCATCGTGTCCTTGAGGATATTGGCAAGTGCCTTGTCGTTTTCAAGCCATGCAGCGTGTCCGAGACACGCCACCACATAGCAGCGGTTGAGCCAGCATGAGAGCTCGATTGAACGCCAGCGCTCGTAGCGATGGAAAGCCATGTTCGGGAACTGGAATATGCTGTCCAGTTCGCCTGCCTGGAATTTTCTTCTGATTTCGCGGTCGTCGATGGTTCCGAGAATGGCGCGATTGATGAATCCGCCGCCGCCGTCGAACGGATAGAGTTCAAGCAGGGAGCGCTTCTTCCAGAGTTCAATCGGAATAATCGGTTTGTAAATGAATTTTTCCATCTTTCTATTTCCTATTAATTAAAGGCCCTTCTTTTTGGCTTCCTGCCAGAGTGAGGTCCATTCGTCAACGCTGTTGTCCGTCATGGCTTTGCCGCTTCTGGCGGTTTCGGTTTCCATGAACTTGAAGCGACGGAGGAATTTGGCAATGGCGCCGTGAAGCGCTTCCTCTGTTTCGACGCCGCGGATACGGCAGAGATTGACGACAGTGAAGAGCAGGTCGCCGACCTCTTCGGTAAACGCGTTTTTGTCTTCTGCGTTCAAGGCCTCTTTGGTTTCGGCGAGTTCTTCGTCGATTTTGGCCACGGCGTCCTTCTCGCTCGGCCAGTCGAAGCCGTTTCGTGCCGCCTTGACAAGTGCTTTCTGCGCGCGGGACAGGCCTGGCATCGAACGCGGAACGCCGTCCATGACGGATTTTCTGCGGGACTGTTCGCCTGCTTCGCCGACCTTTGACTGCTCCCAGCGGTTAAGCGCTTCAGCCGCATTGGCCGCGTGGTTTTCGCCAAAGACATGCGGGTGTCTGCGGACAAGTTTGTCTGCTTCCTCGCGGCAGATCTCCTCCAAAGTGAATTCGCCGCTTTCCTGCGCGATCTGCGCGTGGAAGATTACCTGCAGCATCAAATCGCCGAGTTCTTCGCGCATGCCTTCGAGATTGCGGTCTTCAAGTGCGTCAAGAAATTCGCCTGTCTCTTCGACAAGATTGCGTTTGATTGTATCGTGTGTCTGGACCTTGTCCCAGGGACAGCCGTCTGGCTGGCGGAGGCGCTTGACGATGTCGGCAAGGCGTTGAAATTCAGAAGAGAGGCTCATTTCAATGGATTGATTTTGCGTTTTCGGAAGTCCCCTGATGCGCATTCGCATAGGGATTGTTTCGTTGCAGAACGGTTGTCATGCCGTTCATTTGATTCCTGCGGCAAAGTCGTTGAATTGCTGCGAATTTTTCTGCAATTCGGCGTAGGTGCCAGAAGCGGCGATGCGTCCATTCTGCATGAAGACGATGCGGTCGTAGGAATCAAGATTTGCGAGGCGGTGCGTTACGACGATGGTGGTCGTTCCTGAGGGCAATTTGTCCAGCGACTGCGCGAAGGCATTTTCCGTCGCTTTGTCGAGTGCGCTAGTCGCTTCGTCGAATACAAGCACTTTGGCGCGTCTGAAGAGAGCGCGCGCCAGAGCGATTCGCTGGCATTGTCCGCCAGAGAAGCGCTGTGCGTGTTCGCCTGCCTTCGTGTCCAGGCCTTCCGGCAGTGCGTCGAGAAGTCCTGACAGTTGCGAAATCTCCAGAGCCTGCCGCAGCGCATTATCGTCTTTGTCAGGAGGCGTTCCCATGGCGATGTTCTCGGCGAGCGTGGCATCCATCATGAACGGTTTCTGCGGCACGTAGCCTATTGCATGCCGCCAGGAAACAATGC
>JAKSPA010000193.1 GCA_024405235.1 Lentisphaeria bacterium | reverse complement strand
GCAACACGGGTGCGGATCCTGTGCACAACGATTCCTGAGGTCGAGGAGGGGCGAATATGAGCAAAGTTCTATTGAAAATAGAGAATTTGAAGAAATCCTTCGGGAGTCTGGAGGTGCTGAAGGGCGTCTCCACTAACATTCTGGAAGGTGAAGTGGTGGTGGTGATTGGCCCTTCTGGCAGTGGCAAATCCACCTTCCTGAGATACATGAATCTCCTTGAGACTCCCACTTCAGGCAAGATTTGGGTGAACGGCGAAGAGATAACCGCTGCGTCAGAGAAGGAAAAGAACCGCATCCGTTCCGAGATGGGAATGGTCTTCCAGCACTTCAATCTCTTTCCGCATCTGACGATTCTGAACAACATCACGATTGCACCGCGCGTCGTTCGCGGGGTGGCTCGCGCCGAGGCTGAGAAGAAAGCAATGGAACTGCTTGAACGCGTTGGACTAGCCGATAAGGCCAAGGCCTATCCGCAGCAGCTTTCCGGCGGCCAGAAGCAACGCGTCGCGATCGTGCGTTCGCTGGCCATGAATCCGCAGGTGATGCTTTTCGACGAACCGACTAGCGCGCTTGATCCCGAAATGGTCGGGGAAGTTCTGGCGCTCATGAAGGAACTTGCACGCTCTGGAATGACGATGGTCGTCGTCACTCACGAAATGGGTTTCGCCAGAGAGGTCGGCACGCGCGTCTGCTTCATGGACGGCGGATACATCGTCGAACAGAACAGTCCCGCCGAATTCTTTGCCAATCCGAAGAATCCACGTCTGAAGGATTTCCTCTCGAAGGTGCTCTGATTTTGAGCGGAGCAAGAAACAATGTCTGAATCGGAATACGTCGTCAGCAAGCAGCAGGCCGCGAAGGAACTCTTCGTGGCAGGCGCCAATTGCGCACAGGCCGTGCTTTGCGCATTTCAGAAGGAAATAGGTCTGGAGCAGGAGCTTCTCATGAAGATGGCTTCGGGCTTCGGCGGTGGAATGGCTCGCATGCGAGAGGTCTGCGGCGCTGTTTCTGGAATGTTCATGGCGGCGGATCTGCTGAAGGGCAGCGCTTCGTTCACCGACAAGGAGGCGAAGGATGCGCAATATGCCTTCCTGCAACGTCTTGCCGCTGAATTCAAGGCGGAGACCGGCTCGATTATCTGCCGCGAACTGCTTGGGCTGGAGTCCAAGGGACCAGACGCGCCTGTTTCGACGCCTAGAACCCCTTCCTTCTATAAAAAACGTCCCTGCGCGGAGATGGTCGCCTTGGCGGCTGGAATTCTGGCATCCGCGCTGGAAAAGTAGTTGATGGTCATTGAGGCGGAACATGACATAAATGGTTCCGCACAGCTTTACACAAAAAGACAACGAGGCAAAAACATGTCCATGAATCCCAACAAGTTGGTTGATGCCATTGGCAAACCATGCGCCGCCTTCACAAAGAAGGACATCAAGAAATACATTGCTGAGAACAACATTCAGCATGTCAATTTCCTCTATCCCGCAGGCGACGGACGCATCAAGACGCTCAATTTCGTCATCAACAGCGAAGCGTATCTCGACGAGATTCTGACATGCGGCGAACGCGTTGACGGTTCCAGCCTCTTCAGTTTCATCGAGGCCAGCAGCAGCGATCTCTACGTCATTCCGAAATACCGCACGGCGTTCATGGATCCCTTCGCCGAACTGCCGACGCTGAATTTCCTGTGCTCGTTCTTCAACAAGGATGGTCTGCCGCTGGAAAGCTCTCCTGAATATACTCTCCACAAGGCGTGCGAGCAGTTCAGAAAGGACACAGGCATGGAATTCCAGGCCATGGGCGAATTGGAATACTATGTCATCGCTCCTGAAAGCCCCTTCTTCCCTGCGACCGACCAGCACGGCTACCACGAGTCCGCGCCATACGCGAAATTCAACGAATTCCGTCAGAAGTGCATGCTCTACATCGCGCAGGCGGGCGGACAGATCAAATACGGCCATTCGGAGGTCGGAAACTTCACGCTGGACGGCAAAATCTACGAGCAGAACGAAATCGAATTCCTGCCGTGCCCTGCAGAGGATGCTGCAAATCAGCTGACTCTCGCAAAGTGGATCATTCGCAATCTCGCCTTCAAGTGCGGCTATGACATCACATTCGCGCCGAAGATCACCACTGGAAAGGCCGGCAGCGGAATGCACATCCACATGAGACTCATGAAGGACGGTGTCAACCAGATGCTGAAGGACGGCGAGATTTCCGACATAGCGAAGGGCGCCATCTCCGGCATGATGACTCTTGCTCCCTCCATCACCGCCTTCGGCAACATGAATCCGACCTCCTACTTCCGTCTGGTGCCTCATCAGGAGGCCCCGACCAATGTCTGCTGGGGTGACAGAAACCGCTCGGTGCTCGTTCGCGTTCCGCTCGGCTGGACCAGCAAGAACGACCTTTGCAAGCAGGCGAATCCGAACGAGGACGACAGTGCCTACGATACCAAACAGAAGCAGACCGTCGAGATGCGTTCTCCCGATGCGTCCGCCAACGTGTATCTGCTGATGGCGGCGCTGGCGACTGCATGCCGCTACGGCATCATGCAGGGTGCCGCAGGAATCGCGCTTGCGAACAGCACCTACGTCAATGTCAACATACACAAGAAGGAGAACGAGGCGCTTCTGAACAGCCTTAAGACTCTGCCCGATTCCTGCGTGAAGTCCGCTGGTTGCCTGAAGGAGCAGCGTGCCATCTACGAGGACGCGGGCGTATTCAGTCCGGCCATGATCGATGGCATCATTGGTCAGCTGGAGGCTTTCAAGGACACGACTCTGCGTGCGGATTTGGCAAACGACCTTCCTGCAATGCAGAAACTTGTCGAGACATACTTCCATTGCGGCTGATGCCGCATGTGTTTCCGACGGGCGGCGATTTGAAGGCCGCCGTCGGAAACAGACGTGCGCAATGCACGAAAATTCGCGCCGGGGTGCTGGAGCGCCGAATGCGTTTCCGGCTGAGAAGAGACCCGTGAACCTGAGCTGTGGTAATGCCAGCGGAGGAAGTCGTTCTGAATCCATTTCTCCACTGGCGGTCTGGTAGAGAATCCATGGATTGCAACATATTAGAATTCTTGAAGCGCGTTCGGAAAGAGCGGCCGCTTATTCATTGCATCACGAACAACGTCACCGTGAATGACGTCGCGAATGTTATTCTCGCGTGTGGTGCATCGCCTGTCATGGCTGCCGATATCAGAGAGATGGACGATTTCGTCGGAAAGTCGCAGGCGGTTGTTCTGAACATAGGCACTATTTCCGCCGAATTGGAGGGCTCGTTCGAAGCGTGTCTGAAGTCCGCGCAGTCGCACGGCAAGCCTGTTGTTCTTGATCCTGTCGGCGTCGGTGCTGCAAAATATCGCACAAATATGATTCTGGCCTTGCTGGAGCGCTACCCAGTGGCCGTCATCAGGGGCAACGCGTCTGAAATACGCGCGATAGCAGGAGAGGGTTCAAGCACGTCTGGCGTCGACGCAGCCGATTGCGATGCCGTAACGGCTGAAACGCTTGACGCGCGGTCAGCCATGGCGGCGGCCGTTGCAAAACGCTACGGTTGCATTGTGGCGATGTCTGGCGCATGGGACATAGTCACCGATGGGGGCGAGAGTCTCCTGTGCAGAAAAGGCGTTCCGATGATGAGTCAAGTGACGGGAACAGGATGCATGCTCACGGGAATGACCGCTGCGTTTCTTGCCGCAAACCGTACGCGGGCTTTGAAGGCCGTCCATGCCGCAACGGAATATATGTGCCTTTGCGGCGAAGAGGCGTTTGACGGAACGCGCGAAGCGGGGGCAGGGCTGGGAACCTTCAGACGCCTGCTGATCGATAGGATTTCAATGCATTAGAAA
>JAKSPA010000192.1 GCA_024405235.1 Lentisphaeria bacterium | reverse complement strand
TTCCACCAGGAGCACGAGGCGGACGTCAGTGTGCTGCTTATTCCGAACAATCGCAAGAACGGCGTCGAAGTGGACGGCGAAGGCCGCATAGTCAGCTACCATTCGCCAAAGGGGACTCTGACTTTCTCTGGACTGTATATTTTCAAGCGCGACATTTTGGATTATCTTCCGGCGGACGAAGAGGCGCCGAGCATCCTTACCGCTTTCCAGCGCGCTGCGGAAGATGGTCGCGTGGTTCTCGGCGTGATTGGCGAAGAAGGCCGCTTCTGGTCTGATGTGGGAACGCCGCGTGAATACATTCGGGCACACGGCGAGATCGCCGACTGCGGTCTGACCGGCCAGCCGATGCTGCATGCGGCGGTGCTTGAACAGTCGCGCCGCAGATTCGTTCTGGAGCAGAAGCAGGGGGTGCGATGCACAGGCGCGGTCGGTTTGGGACGAGACGTGCGTGTCGCGCCAGGCAGCCATTTGCACAACGTCGTGCTTTGGGACGGCACGGATCTGAGCGTCCCTGGACTCTATGCGGACGGAATAATCTGCGGCGGCAAATGCGAGGCGCCGTGCGCGCCGAATGCGCAGGAACGTGTTCCTGACGAACGCGTATTCAAGACGCTAGACATGAATCCTGCCGAAATTAGTTTCGAGGAGCCCCTCAAGCAGGGCTCGGGAAGACGCTACAGCCGTCTGAAGTCATCGACCGACGGGCGTAGCGTTATCTGGAGCGCCTATTCGCTTGCGCGTCGCGAGAATTCCGCCTTCGCACCCGTGGCGGATTTTCTGCGCGGGCTTGGAATCCCAGTGGCGAACACGCTGCTGCATCTGCCTGATGTCGGAGAGGTTGTGCTTGAGGATCTCGGAGGCGCCGATCTTCTGCAGACGTCTTCTGAAGAACGCTGGAGACTGCTTGATCAAGTGCTTCGACAGGCCGCGCATTTCCATGTGCATGGTGCAAAGGCGGCGAGGCTTTCCGCCGTGCCGCTGCAGCCGACCTTCACGCCTGGATACTACGATTGGGAACGCGACTATTTCCGAAAGAACCTCCTGCAGGACGTGCTTGGACGCATCGATCTTTGGGATGATGCCGTTGCGTGCGAATGCCGTGAAATCAGACGGTGTCTTCTCGAGGCGCCTCTGATTCCGATTCATCGCGATTTCCAGAGCGCGAACATAAAAGTGCGGGACGGAAAGTGCTTCTGGATCGACTTCCAGGGCATGCGCCTCGGCGCAGCCGTCTATGATATGGCATCGCTGCTCTACGATCCGTATGTCGAATACACTCCCGAACAGCGTCGGGACGCGTGGAGGCGCTATTGTACGTATGTACGTGAGGAGGGTGGCACGCCCTCCGACGAAGCGCTTTTCCATACGGCCGCAATTCAGCGGCTGATGCAGGCCTTGGGCGCATACGGAAAGCTGTGGCGTCAGGATGGACTCGTGTGGTACAGAAAATACATCCTTCCTGCTTTAAGACACTTGCGGCAGGCGGCACTTGCATCTGGACTGGCAGGATTCCAGCATTTGGCCGAAGAGGCCCTTGGCATACTGCTGTCGCATATTGAATTGCAGGAAAGAAAGGAATTCTAGAATGTCGGATAGAGAATCGGTAATACTTCTGGCGCCTGCCGGAAACTGGGAATGTCTCGCCGCAGCGCTTCAGAACGGCGCCAACGCTGTTTATTTCGGCGTAGGCAAATGGAACATGCGCAGCCGCGCCACGGCGAATTTCACGCAGGAGGATCTCCCTGAAGTCGTGAAATGCTGCCATGACGCAGGCGTTTTTGCATGGCTGACGGTGAATATCATCGCATACGATGAAGAACTGGAGGGCATCAGCAGCCTTCTGGAGTCGGCCAGACGCGCAGGCGTGGATGCCATCATCGCTGCTGACACGGCCGTCATTCGCCGTGCACACGAACTAGGGCTCACCGTGCATCTATCCGTTCAGGCGAATCTGTCCAACTGGGAGGCGATTGCATTCTATGCGCCGTATGTCGATACGGTTGTCGCCGCACGCGAACTTACGCTGGAACAGCTTGCGAGTCTCGCGGAAAACATAAAACGGCATGATTTGCGCGGTCCAGGCGGCAAATTGATACGTCTGGAGGCATTCGTACATGGTGCGCTGTGCATCGGATTGTCTGGACGCTGCGGAATGAGTCTCTGCGAATACAACGCGAGCAGCAATCGCGGCGCATGCTATCAGCCGTGCCGTCGCGAATACATCGCGCGCGATGCGGAGACAGGCTATGAATTCAAGATAGCGAACAGCTTCATCATGTCGCCGAAGGACCTCTGCACAATCGGCGGATTGCATTGGCTCCTGAACGCAGGCGTCTCCGTGCTGAAAATAGAAGGTCGCGGACGTTCGGCGGATTATGTCGCCACCGTCACAAGGACCTATCGCGCCGCTGTCGATGCATGGCTGAGGGGCGAACGTCCGTCTCAGGAACAGATTGCCGCATGGCGTTCTGCGCTGGAGGGCGTCTTCAACAGAAAATTCTGGGACGGCGGCTACTACTACGGCGAACAGAGCGACGTCTGGGCGGGTGCGCGAGACAGCCAGTCGACCATACGCAAGCAGTTTCTGGGCGTGGTCAAGCACTACTATGGCCGTCCGAAGGTCGTCGAGGCGCTTCTGCAGTCAGGAAATCTGCGCGTCGGTCAGAAGCTGCTCATTACGGGAAATACCACAGGCGCGGTGGAATACGTCCTCCCGTCGCTGCAGGTCGGCGGCAAGGAGGTCGAATTCGCAGGCGTCGGCGCTGAAATCTCTTTCCCGTATCCGGAAAAACTCCGCGAAAACGATAAGATTTTCGCGCTTGTAGAACGCTGAAAACGCGTTTTTGATGGAACCGATTCGTCAGATGCGTTTCCAAAGAAGTGAACGACTCAATAACGGAACGCGGCAAACCGTCGGCAGTGCCGTTTTTGCATCTGGACGTAAAATTTTTCATATATTCCTAGCCAAGAATCCTTCCATTTTCAAGGAGTCCTGCCATGCGTTACTTGAACATTTTCCTTTTATTACTTACGACAATGAGTTTTTTCGCAGCAGAAGAAGAATTGAAAACCGGCCGCCCGCTTCACTATCTTTCAACCGACAAGCAGATCTATCATCCAGGCGAATCCGTCTATGTCCGCGATGTGGTGCTCGATGGACAGACCAATTATCCAATGAAGGATTTTCTTGATGACGATTGCCAGTTTTTCATAAAGGTCAAGAGCCCGCGCAAGGACGAAATCGATTCAAGTCTGCTCCGTTTCGAGGCCTCTGTCGGATCGTATGTATGGACGGTGCCTGACGATGCCGTCGGCGGTATCTACACGCTGCGCGTGGAAAACGACGAGGGCGCGCCGGCTGAACGAACCTTCGAGGTCCGGAACTATCGCGCGCCGCGCATTCGCACGCAGATCGATTTCCTCAAGCGCGGCTATCTGCCAGGCGAGGAGGTCTCCGCTGTTCTGGATTTCAAGCGCGCGGAAGGCGATGCCGCCGAAGCGCCGAAGGTGTCTGCAATCGCGATCTTAGACGGCATGGTCGTCTATGAAGCGGAGGAACTTCCTGTGACGGGAACGACGGCGACGGCGACTTTCGTTCTGCCGAAGGAGATCGCGGAGGGCGACGGAACGCTTAATTTCACGGTCATGGACGGCGGCGTTCTTGAAACCGCTGGGAAGAGCATTCCGATTCTGCTGGACAACTACAGCGTTGATTTCTATCCGGAGGGCGGCGAGCTAGTCGCCGGCGTGGTTAATCGCGTCTATGTCGAAGCGGTTCAGAAGAATGGCATCGGCGCGGACATCCAGGGCAGGGTGCTTGCGAAGGACGGCACTGAGGTCGCGAAATACGCCAGCGTTTTCGATGGCCGCGGCATCATCGAGTTCA
>JAKSPA010000191.1 GCA_024405235.1 Lentisphaeria bacterium | reverse complement strand
ATCCTTCTCTGGCTGAATTCGTCCAGAAGGCAATCGACTGCCTTGAAGACGATCCGGACGGTTTCTTCATCATGACAGAGGGCGGCGCCATCGACTATCGTGGCCATGCCAACGAAGCGGCAGGCAATCTCCGCGAGGTCCTTGCATTCGACGATGCTGTCAAAGTCGCTCTGAAGTTCTTCGATGCGCATCCCGATGAAACGCTCATCGTCACCACTGGCGATCACGAGACCGGCGGTATGACCATGGGCTTCGCAGGTGCTGGCTACGGTCTGAATCTTGAAGTGCTTGCCAACCAGAAGTGCACTCCTGAGACATTCGCCAGACATCTCCGCCATGCGAAGCGCGACAATGCGGACTTCTCCTTTGAAGATGCGAAGGTTCTTCTGAATCAGTATTTCGGCTTCGTCTTTGATAAAGAGGCCGATGTTAAGAAGAATATCATGGTCGTCAAGGAGAATGAACTGAAAAACCTGCAGGATGCATACGAGAGCGACAAGCTTCAGGATGCTGCCAGAATTCTCATCCAGACCAAGGCCGGAATCGGCTGGTCCAGCGGCAATCATACCGCTCTGCCCACATTCACCACTGCCAAGGGTGTTGGCGGAGAGCGCTTCCAGGGCTTCCTTGAGAATTGCGACATCTCTCTGATTCTGAAAGACCTCGTGACGAAATAGTATATGTCTTGCTAAATGACGACCTCCTCCAGACACGACATTTGTTTGTTCCTTGCGCTTGTGCTCCTTTCCGCCGGACTGTTCTTTCTGCCGTCCGCGCCGCAGATGGTCGAAAGCGAAAGTGGATTCAAGGGCACGGCAAAGGTGGAGAAGGTCGATGATTCAGGCGTTGCGGTACACGATCTTGTATTGTTCGGAACGCAACGCCTGGAGGTGAAATTGCTTCATGGCCCCCACAAAGGGGAGTCATACTATGCGGAGAACGAACTCCGCGCGAATTTGGAATTGGACAAGTTGTTCAAAGTCGGCGATCGCGTGATTGTCGTGAGTTCTCAGGAAGATATTGGGGAGGGAAGCGTTCTCATCGCGCAGAATTATGCACGCAATGGCTGGACTATCATACTATTTGGCGCTTTCTGCATTCTTTTGTGCGTATTCGGACGTCTGACAGGCTTCAATGCGCTTCTGAGTTTCGTTTTCAGTTGTCTGCTCATCTGGAAGGCGGTCATCCCACTTGTGCTCAGAGGATGGTCGGCAAGTTGGACTATTTTTGCATGCGTGGTATTTCTTACCGCCGTCATCATGGCACTTGTCGCAGGAATCACCAAATGCGGCATTTGCGCATTCTTCGGCGCGATTTCAGGGGTTTTCGTCGGCTTGTTCACGGCGCATTTCTTCACATGGGTGATGAACATCAACGGCGCAACGTTGCCGTATTCGCAGACACTGCTTTTTTCAGGCTACGAAAATATCAATCTGCAGAACATCTTCGTCGGTGCGATGATTCTTGCGTCCTCCGGCGCCGTCATGGATCTTGCAATGGATATCTCCAGCGGAATACAGGAGGTCGCAAAACACAATCCTGCGCTGGGACAACTCGAATTGACGAAATCAGGGCTTCGCATGGGGCGGAATGTCGTCGGAACCATGACGACGACGCTCCTTCTTGCCTATTCCGGCGGATACATTACTTTGCTCATGATGTTCGCTGCCAAGGGCGCCTCTCTTGAGTCGATTATCAATAATCCGCTGGTTGCGGCAGAAATAGTGAAGACTCTTATCGGGAGTTTCTCTTTGGTTCTTGTCGCGCCTTTCACTGCGTTTCTCGGCGGATGGTTTTTCAAGCCCAAAAGTGCAAACGCTAATTAAAGCCATCCGAATCCGCGCATGGCGATTTGCGATCGACGGTCGCTTCTATACAACAAAACATGTCTCTTCCTCTTGATTTATTTTTGGCGTTGCGCTATTTGAAGCCGAAACGCACGTTTGTCTCCATCATAAGCCTTTTATCCGTGCTGGGACCATTGCTCGGCGTGGCGATTCTGCTTATAGTCAGCAGCATTATGGCAGGCTTTGACAGGATCGTCCGCACTGGCATCATGGACATGTCGGCCCATCTGACCGTCTATCCGATGAGTCAAGGAGGATATTTCCGCGATCCTATGCCTTTGCTGGAAAAACTTGCATCGGAGGGGGCCGAGTGGGGAGCGCGCGGTACGCCAGTCATCGAGGGCACCGCGCTGGTTCAGTTGCGCAACACAGTCTATCCGAAGATGGTTCGCGGCATACTGCCCGAAAGCGATGGAAACGTCACGAAACTCCAGCGGAATTTCGAAGATGTCGGACTTGTGCTCTCGGAAGGACAGGTTGCAATCGGCGGACGGCAGGCAATTCAGATGGGACTGGAAAAAGGCGACGAGTTTCTTATCCATTCGCCTGCGCGTCTTACGCAGAATATTCATTGGCAGGACGACGGAAAGGTGCAGGTCACGGAGCCTGATGAATTGTATCTCCCTGAAACCTGCACGATTGCGACTTTCTTTTCCATGGGTGTCAGCGACTACGACGACAACGTGATAGTCCTGCATATCGATCAGGCCGCCGATCTCTTCGGACTGGATTGGGGCAATGCCACGTCCATACAGATGGCGGTGGACGATCCGATGCAGATCGCATCGCTTGCGTCGCTGTATCGCCAGAAGCATCCCGACTGCATTTTCGTGACATGGCAGGAACAGAATGCGCTGCTTTTCGATACCCTGCAGAGCGAAAAGAATCTCATGACTTTCCTGATGGCTTTCATTGTCCTCGTGGCTTCGTTCGCAATCGCCTCCACGCTTATCACAGTGGTCGTGCAGAAGACGCGTGAAATCGGCATCCTGAAGGCCGTCGGTGTTTCTTCTTGGACAATCGCAAGAATCTTCCTGCTGCAGGGCGGCATCATCGGACTGACGGGAACCACTCTCGGAACGATTGCGGGACTTCTCGTGCTGCACTATCGCGACGGCATAGCGAATCTCCTTTCGCTCATCATGGGCGTGGAAGTGTTCCCTGCCGCACTCTACCATCTCACATCCACTCCATCGCTCACGACGCCTTCCGATCTGATCAAGACGATCACGCTTTCGCTTGTGATCTGCGTCGCCGCAGCACTGGTCCCTGCGCTTTACGCAAGCGCATTCTCACCATCGAAATCACTTAAGACGGAGAACTGCTGATGTCTGAAATCCTCTACCATCTGGAAGGCGTCTGCCGCGATTTCCGCCTCGAAAAAGGCGTCGTCCATGTTTTGTCGGGATTGTCTCTGGATATTCCCGAAGGCGGTTGGTGCGCACTTGTCGGCCGAAGCGGTTCTGGCAAGACGACGCTTCTGCAGCTTTTGGGCGGTCTTGACCGTCCGACTTCTGGAACCATATTGTTCAGAGGCGAAGATCTGGGGCGGATGTCTTCTGGAAAGTTGACGGCAGTTCGCAGAAAGGAGTTCGGTTTTGTCTTCCAGAGCTATCATCTTCTGCCGGAACTCAATGCCCTTGAGAACGCCGCTTTGCCCGCATTGGGATGGTTCGACAATCGCGCCGAGGCATACGAACGCGCGAAGAGGCTTCTATGCGATTTCGGATTGGCGGCTCGTCTCACTCACAGGCCGCAGGATCTCTCTGGCGGCGACCAGCAGCGCGTGGCAATCGCACGAGCGCTGATTCACAATCCGCCTGTGATTCTTGCCGATGAACCGACTGGAAATCTGGACGAAGCCTCGGCAAGAACCGTCGTGGAAATATTCCGAAAATTGCATCGTGACGAACATAAGACCATCGTCATGGTGACTCACGACAATGCCATTGCTGATCTCGGCACCATGAAGCACAGGCTTAATTGAGCAATCTCAATTCAATTCTCAATTCTCAATGCTCAATTCTCAATTAACCGTAACTTTTAGTTCTTAGGGAATGTATCGCGTTAAAGCACCTCCTGT
>JAKSPA010000190.1 GCA_024405235.1 Lentisphaeria bacterium | reverse complement strand
TCCCAGCATTCGTTGCACACAGGAGCCATGATGAAGAATGTAAGAATCATCGCCATGGCATTGAGGACCATGTTCGGCGGTATTGACTGAATACCCAATGCGTTGCGGATAAGCGACATGACCACAACGATCTTGAGATAGCTCGTCGCCACCATCGCGATGAATGGCAACAGCGACAATCCGACGAAAATTACAATCAGCGAGAAAGGATCAGTCTGAAACATGGTTAGAAGACCTCCTCAACGGCAAATGCAGGCGTGGCTTTCAGCGAAGCCATCCGACCGCAGGCGATTGTGCGTCCATTTCGCACAAGCCGCAAGGCGTTTGGCGACGGCACCTCAGGCAGCGCCTCGTCGGCATACTCCGCAAACGACAGTGTAGATTCTTCTGTTGCAAGAACATATACCGTTTCATCCATTGGGCACTCTTGTATCCAATATGGAGCGGCGCTTTTTGTTTCAGGCAGGAGAATGAAATCGCCTGCAGACAGACTGGATAGTTCGTTCTGCGTCATCATGAAAGACGCATAGCATGCATTTGCGGGACGCGTCATTTCGCGTATGGACGGATGTTTTACGTCAATGCATTTCATTTGTCCGAAGGCGCGAACGATATCCGGCGTGACCTTCATGACGAACGAAACGACTATTTTGCCATTTTCATCCACTATCTCGAATCCCGTGCAGCCTTCTCGATTTTCGGCGGAAACAATGCCCGTCAGACTCACTTGCCTGCGAACGCCGTTTTCAAGAATCTGCAGAAGGCGTCCGCACTCCTTTTCCACCAGCGCCAATTTGAGCGCATCCGGAAGAGACTGCTTCACATCCCACAACTGGCTGAGATCAGGAAATGCCGCGCGGTTGCCAATGCCTAGAAAATTCTCGTCGTCATCGAAATGCAGACCAATACCTATGACATCGCGTTCCTTGAAAGGCGCACGGCGAAGCAGGCACGGGATATCGCCCCAGCGAACTGGCATTGCCCACGCCGGCGAATCGAAGATGTTCTCCGCTGAGGCCTTTTCCCAACCAGGCCACTTTGACAGCAGATCAAATGTGTTCATTTCTGGACTTTCCTTTTAATTATGTCAACGGCAATTTGGTATGCATGGATATGCTGCGCCAAATGCTGTTCGAATTGCGGCAGATTCTGCTCGATGAGATGCTGCACCGCATCGGTGACGACGTTGAAGGTTATTGACAGCGCGCCGCCATTGACCGCCAGACGTATATCAGAGCCTCCAAGAACATCCGCCTTCAACTGAATGTGAATCTCGCCTTCGCTCTTTGACAAGCCCTGCGAAACCATGATAGCGGAGCAGACAGCTTCCGCCGCCTCAACCAATTCATTGGAACGCGCGCTCATGGCGCTGGCGGCATCCACTTCATTGACTGCCACAGGAGCAACCGCCAAAGGAGCGGCCTCTATTACGTGCGGCGCTTCCAACGGAATCGAAACAGCCGCCTGCAGAACAGGAGGCTGCTCTGCCTCTTCATCCTTGTCCTCAATCTTGGAGGCTTCACGCGACTCCACAACGGATCTTGTCCTGGCTACTTCGGCTGGCGCCTTTTCGGTCGCAGCGGAGCGTTCAATCGGCTTCGCTGACTCGCCGACCGCCTGCTTGTCCAACAGCACTGAGTTCTCTGTGGTGACGGACGACGATACCACAGTTGGAGTCTCTGTAGCAATTGTGACATTTGGACTCTCTGGCTGAACAGGCGCGGCAATAACCGATGGCTGCTCAGGCGTTGACGGAACCTGTGGCGTGATGGAAACAGCCACAGGTTCAAAAGGCCCTTGCGTTGATAGGACTACGACCGACGTCGCCACGGACGGCGCGGCGGTAGCGACAGCCGACTGAGCCACGGACGGCGCGGACGTATCAACAGCCGACGGAGCCACGGACGGCGCGGACGTATCAACAGCCGACGGCGCCACGGACGGCGCGGACGTATCAACAGCCGACGGAGCCACAGACGGCGCCACAGACGGCGCGTTTGCAACTGGTGCTGCCTTCACGGATTGATTGGCTTGGATGGCTGGCGCCACATTCGCCGACGTGCCCTCATGAACGGCAGGCATGACTTTCACTTGAGCATCGCCGCCCATTGACACTTGTGAAACCGTTGACTCTTGTGACGCAGATGGCATCGACACGGACGTCGCATCGCTCGTTATGGCCGCGTATTTTGCAGACATGCCAGATGCTTCCTGCGCGACATAAGCCGTATTCTGCAGTGTGACGTCTAGCACCGTCTCCACAACAGGCGTTTGCCTGCCGCTTATTGTGACAAGCAGCTTCTGCCGCCCCTGCAATTCTGGTAATGCCTCTTGGACAAATTGCGTGTCAACGGAAATACCATTGGCATTGGAAATCTGTTTCTGCGAGTCGAGACCAGACTCGTCCGCGCCAAGCATCGCCTTCTGGAATTGCGCAATAGCGTCCTGCGACGGCTGTTTTGCATTCTGCATAAGCGAAGCATCCACCATTTCCGTAGAAACAGGAATGCTTATTTCCTGCGACAACGCTGGCGGCAAACTTGAAGAAACAGGTAAAATGGCTGACATATCAATCGGCATTTGTATTCTCCATGTTCTTTTTGCCAGTGAAATCTTCCAATTCGATTTCCAGAGCGTGTTCCTGCCGTTCGGCTTCTTCCTTCTCCCAAATGGCCTTATGCTCCGAAATCTTCATTCGCTCCTTCGAGGCCGCCACGAAATTCACGCGCGCCTTTTCGGAAAGTTCGTTCTTTTCGCGGAGAATTCCTGTTGCCATCTGAACATTGTCCGCCTTCAGAACGCCCTCTTCGTCAATTCGAGCGATTCCTTCGAATGCGAGATCCAGTTCTTCGCGGCTGACAGCGCGTCCAAGCACCGTCCCGAAAATCCTGTCGCGACGTTCCTCCTTCGTGCTTTCGAACTCCGCGAGTTCAGCACGACGTTCCTCCAGTTTCTGCTGTGCGACCCTCTCCTCATGTCGCGCCGCGGAGAGTTCCGCACTGGCGTTGTCCTCTCGCCTGATGCGGATATTCAGCATGTTCTGAAGAGCGTACGCCATTTACCGAACGACCTCCCGAAGTTGTTCCAGAGTCTCGTTGTAATCCGACTTTTCGCGCACGCTCTGGCAGAGGAATTTGTTCACGGCGTCTATTTTGGAAATCGCCTCGTCGGTTTCCTTGTCGGTCCCCTTTTGGTATTCTCCGATCTTTATAAGCATCTCGACATCTTGGTATTTCGCGAGAATTCCACGCAGGCGCGCGGCCGCCTTGCGATGATTGTCGTCGATGATTGCATTCTGGCATCGCGAGATGGACTGCAGGATGTCGATTGCGGGATAGTGATTCATCTGGGCGAGTTTTCTTGAGAGAATGATATGGCCATCCAGAATCGAACGAGTTTCATCTGCAATGGGTTCCGTCATGTCATCGCCTTCCACAAGCACGGTATAGAGTGCCGTGATGGATCCCTTCGACGAATTGCCTGCGCGCTCCATCAGTTTCGGCAGTTCGGAAAAGACACTCGGCGGGAATCCGCGTCGCGTCGGCGGCTCGCCTGCGGCAAGGCCGATTTCGCGCTGAGCACGACCGAAACGCGTGACGGAATCCATCAGCAGAAGAACCTTCATGCCCTTGTCACGGAAACTCTCCGCGATAGCCGTGGCGACATACGCCGCCTTGAGACGTTCCATCGCGCTGCGATCCGATGTCGAACAGACCAGCACGGCCTTCTGCATGCCATCTTCGCCAAGATCCTTCTCGATGAATTCGCGGACCTCACGGCCACGTTCGCCGATAAGCGCAAGAACCGTGACTTCCGCTTCCGTGTTGCGGATGATCTGCGCCAGAAGCGTCGATTTGCCACCGCCTGCAGCGGCAAAGATTCCCATACGCTGCCCCTCGCCGCATGTCAGCATGGAATCCAGCGCACGCACACCAAGCGAAATTGGCTTCGTGATGATTTTGCGTTCCAGCCGATTGGGCTGATCAGCATAGTCAGGATAGTATCCTTCGGGATGAAGCGGA
>JAKSPA010000019.1 GCA_024405235.1 Lentisphaeria bacterium | reverse complement strand
GCTTTGGAATCAACTAGCATGGATGGACGAATTTTGTCCTGCCAGTAGTCGTAATGCGCGACTCGCCTGAGACTTACTTCCATTCCTCCGATAATGACTGTCAAGCCTGGAAATGCTTGTCGCACGAGTTGTGAATAGACAACAGATGCATGTGGCGGACAGAGTCCAGGACGCCCTCCAGGCGAGTACATATCCTCATGACGAAGGCGTCTGCCGACAGTATATAATTTGACCATGGAATCCATGTTGCCGCTGGAAACGCCTGCGCCAAGCAGTGGTCGTCCGAATATTTTAAGACAATCTGGATTTTTCCAATCCGGTTGAGCAATTAAACCCACGCGGTATCCTGCATCCATTAAGACGCGTGCGATGACAACTGGGCCAAATGTCGGGTGATCGACATACGCGTCGCCAGTGACGATGAGAATGTCAATAGCGTCCCAGTGTCTGGCACGCATTTCTTCATGTGTCATTGGAACAAAAGATGTCAGGTCTTTTCCGAGGCTCATTTGCAGCGTGCCTTTTATTGAATTTCAATAGGAATTTCGTTCCGTAGTGCAGGGGTGGTTTCCAAAGCGAGGCTGATTCCCCAAGTGCATCCACGAGAAATAGCCATTGCTATCACAACTTCGTGGGTTCCTTTGCTCCAATGCTGCGGAATGACGAACTGAGCGGGAAGGATAGGATTGCGTGCTTTTTCATCGGTGTAGATTGGTTTCCCATCGACGAATACTTTGACATTTCCATCGTAACCTAGTGCAAGCGAAAGATTAATTGCCTTGGAGGCTTGATATCGTGTCTTGAAGAATCTGATGCCTGTATCTTTAAGATATTTGACACGATCCGGAAAGATATTGAAAGGTGCCTCGTTTCCAGCAGGAGCGAATTTTGCTTTCTTTGCCATGTCGTATGTGATCTTTGACATGTCTTCATTGCCAAGGAAAGGTTCACTCAGCATGACGTATTTTGCATATTCCCCGCGCGCGAATGGCATTTTGACTTTCAACTGTCCAGTGGCTGGCAAAGAGCGTCCAGCTTCATCGGTGATATTGCAATAAGGATTTTGGCCACATCCATAACCGAGCGTCTCTGAGTTTTTCGTGGTCTTGAGAATAACCGTGTCGCCCTGAAGAACAGTCTTGAAGGCAATGTCTTCGAATGTGGAGCCAAAATAGAATCCAGCGGGACGGCAGCCATTGCTCTGAAGAGAACCGACGACGTTCTTGAATTTCACACGGAAGTCCTGTCGTCCTGAATTACGGTCGATAGTCGTGGTGATTCTATCCACTTCAATAGGCGGGGGCAGGGCGCCCGGTTCGCCGAGAAGCGTCTGCATTGCGTCTGCAACACGTTTGCCAAGAACGAAATAGGAATCTTCGTCCAAATGGATTGTATCGTCAAGCGTGAGATCGACGGCGGGGACGGTAAGGAAATTCCGCAGTTTTTTGTGCATCGTGCGCTGTGCCTCGCGGACAATCGTCCATCCTTTTTCGCCCACATCGCTTGTATGCATTTCCCGTCCAATCTGCACCTGTATGATTGGAAGTGACGGCGCTTTGAGATCTTTTCGCACAGCACGGAAGAAATTGATAGTTGCCTCTTCGAAGATCGGTGCTCTTTCAGAGGAAATATCCGATTCTCCCTGATACCACAGCATGCCAGAAACGCGCCCGCCGTTTTGGCGTGCAGACAGAATCATATTACCATAGAGTGAATCGTAGCCCATGTCGCGAGTTTTCGGATCCCACATCGTAATAGACGTTCCGCCGTGCGCGCACTGAATCAGCCCTTGAGGGACGCCAGTCTGTCTGTAGCGTTCCAATGCAAACGGCAGCGCGAATCCCGCGCCGCGATTGTCCGGATTCTTTCTTGCGCGTGATGGGATTGGCGGATTCTGGTATTGGAGATGCGATTGATGTCTGGAGAGTTCAACGCGTCCGATAGGCTCCTGAGCCATTGCCCACTTGTCATCAAGATAGCACGCGTGAATGTTCTTTTCTGTGTTCAGACGTTTTCCAGTAATGAAACCAGAACCCTGCATATTGGACTGACCGCCAAGAAGCCAAACATCGCCGACTAGTATGTCGGCGGCTTCGGTCTTTTCATCGCCGCAGGAGAGTTCAATGCGATACGGGCCGCCGCATGGGATGCCTTTCAGAGTCGCTGCAAAACGCCCTTTCGCGGCAGTTCCGCATTTGTCGAGTTTCATCAAAGGCTTTTTTGCGCCGCTTTTGTAAATCACTGCTGTGATGTCGCCAGCGGTTCGGCAGGTCCCTGTAACCAGCTGTTCGGAGACATCATTGGCGTTACGCGCCATTACGCATGAAGGCAGAAGTCCAGTATGGATTTTCATTTTCGTGTTTTAGATTAATTGAAGAAACTTTCGCAGAACTGTTCTTCCGTGCAATCCGCTTCGGCGAGAGACAGGAATTCCACGCCGCGCTGGTTCCCCCAGCTGTAGCACATCCGCAGCTTGCCGTTGAAGTCGATCATGTCCAGATCGGAGACGTTGATGTTGACTGCGCTTGCAATCTTCATAAGCTGCTCCTGGTTGAATTTCTGCGCAGCTCTCGGGAGAATCTCGCGGTCGTCACGGCTGCGCTCCATGACAGGACGTTTGCCCCATTCCCAATTTCTGAGGCCTTTGGAGCGTGCGACGATGGTCACGAAACCCTCTTCATAACTGCCTTCCAAATGGAAGAAGTAGAAGAAACCATTGTGGTAGCGGAGCATTGGCGCTCCTGTGTAGATGTCCTGTCCGAAGAGTGCGCCCTCAATCAGTTTCCAGTTCTTCAGGTCCTTTGATTCGGCGAAGAACATCGTGAAGGGTTCTTTGACTATGTCAAGAGGGGCGCCCAATTCGAAGACCATCACGTATCTGCCATCGGCTTCGCAGACACTTGTGTTGTAGCCTTCCCACGCTGGATTCTCAAGAATCACGCGGGGCTCGGTCCATGTGACCATGTCGTCCGATTCCAATTGATAGAAACGTCCTTTGCCCCAGCCTTCCACGCATGTCACCACGATGTGGTCATCCTTCACGAAAGCGCAGCCCATGTGCAGTCCGTGTCCGAAAGGCGCGGAGACTGTTTTCATATCACTCATGTCGAGGAACTGGAAATACGATTGGTCGCCGCACTCCCACGTGTCATCGTCGTTGCGGTTTCTGACATACTCCATGAGATAGAGTTTGCCTTTGAAAACGATGGGATTTGCTTCGACGATGTCCAGATCGAAAGTGCCTAGTCTGCGAATTCGAGTATCCATTATAAAGAAATGCTAAAGAATGATTGGAGCGGTAAAGAAAATCATTGCATATTATAAAGCAATGAGAGGGAAAAATCAAGTGGTCTGTTGATTTATTGGGGGAATTTTAGTTCCCCAAAAGAAGGACGAAATTCGTGTCAGAATTCGACATGGAAGATGGCGGTGTCGCCGAGTTTCATTGGAATCGTAATGTCGGTTGTCCCTTGGGGCCATGTCTTGCCGGAGAGAATTTCAGTGACGGAGCCGCTTTCAGGCAAGTGTATTGTCTTTTCTCCGTCTGCATGCGCGTGGATTCCGACGAAGCCGCAGCCTGTGTATATGCCGTCGTTTTGTTCTGAGATGACAGGAATGCCTGCGCGTTTTGCCAGTGCGCGAAGCAGCGGCGGCTTTAGTCCTGGCGCCGCGCTCCAGAATACCTTTCGCCCGTTGCCGGTAAGATAGAGAGCGGCTGGCGTACCGTCTGCCAACGTGCCCACAATCTGTTCCTGCGTTGCATTTTCAGGCAACAGCAGGAAACCATGTTCCTTGGGCTGAATGCAACCCCATGAGAGGCCGTTGAGTTCAGGCCAGAGCTGCGTGGCGTTGCAACGCAGCTCCACATCGTCCTTGACGAAACGGCATGGAATTCCGAAGAGTCTTTCGGCGGTCTTTGAAGTCAAGCCTTCAGGAGAGCAGAGGCCTGGCGCACCAACGAACGCCGCGAATTTGCCTGCGTCGATGATTTTGTTTTGCAGGAAAGCAGTCTTTTCGTCGTCGAGCAGATATGGTGAAAGGAAGAGATAGCCGCCGTATTGCTGGAGTTCAGGATGCTTCATGAGATCGGAGAAGAGGACGACACGGTGCGGAACGCCAGACATGTCAAGATTCATCAGCTGGTAGTAGACCCACTCGCGGTCCAACGGCGGATTTTCAAGAGCAAAGTGCCCTTGGAATTCTTCGTCGATGACAACAAGCAGATAGTCCTTCTTAGGAAAGTCCTTTGTCTTGCCACGATATTTTCCCATGACGTCAAGCATGTCCGTGACGATGTCGCATAGGCGTTTGTCGCCAAGAGTCCACCCGCGTGTGAAATCCATGATCTGTATGGCATTGCCCTGGGCGAGATTGCGTGCGAGTTCGCGATGCAGAATCTGTATGGATTTCTTCAGGGAATCAACGCAGTAGTCGTCTCCGCTTGCCCACTGAGTTCTGAAATCTGCGTGATTGAAGAAAATCTTTCCGTTTGCGTTGCATGACCAGAATGTGCTCATGGTGCCTGTTGTGCTTCCAGGCTGACGGCCTGAATATGCCACTGGCGCAATCAAGTAGTCAACATCTGGCGAATCAAGCACTTTCCGGACGTTGTAGTGTCCGGAACTCTGTCCGAAGAGACCTGCTTCGTACATGAAGCATGTATAACCGAAGAAAGCTCCGACCAGTGATTTTCGGTCCGTTTCCTCTTTGATGACTCCTGCAAGTTCCGTGATGCAGTCGCTGATGACGAAATGCTGATATTCGTGGTAGTCAAGCACATTGCGTTCTGTATTGACGTCGTAGTAGTGTCCGTCCGCTGGATTTCTACGCTGCTTTTCGGAAGGGACTTTTGCCGTATCGAGCGTGACGTCCTTTTGGTTCCATGCCTTCTGGAGCGCTTCGTCCGTGGAATATTTCAGTTTCAGGAAACGTCTGAAATCCTGCTGCCCACATTCGGAGTAGTCGCACAGCTGGTTGTTCTGTCCGCCCCAATGGAGCCATTCCCACGAGATGCCCGAAGCGACATGGAATCCCATGATGCGGCTTGCGTATGGCGACTCTTTGATGTGCCTGATCAGATTGCGCAGGATGGATGCGTATGTGTCTCTCCAGACTCTTGATCCCATGGATGGCAGCTTCTCCTGACGGCCTGCGTAGGCGCCCATGGTCTCCGCGCCGTCTTCAGGGCGGCAAAGCGCCTCGGGATGCGCGTCACTCCACCAGCGGTGGTATCGTCCGTCGAAATCCGTATAGATAAGGAAATAGGCATCGGGATTGTCTTCGATTTCCATTTCAATGAATTCGTCGAAGTGTCTGTAGTCGAATCCAGTCTCGTAGAATCCTGCCTCACGGACGTCGATGGCGACGATTCGCAGACCAGCCTCGTAGGCGCATTGCTGTTCGTGGCGGTTGACTTCGCTGTGACCGCTGAACCATGTGTGGGTAGGATTGACCGTCTTCCCATTGATCTGAATGCATGAAAGGCCATTCTCCTGGACGACGCTGCATGTAGGCAATTCTGTGATTCCAGACATTTTCGGCGTAAAGTTCGGATCGTAGTCCCATTGCTTTTCGTCCGTGATTATTCCGATGGATTCTTCGTTGAGGTTCCATTGAGCATCGTCCAGCGGCTTCAGTTGCATCGCATCCGCGTTGGCTTTTCGTGACAGGCGGACGGCTTTCACGTCGTCTATAAGCAGCGTTCCCTTTCCGTTTGTTCTGAACGCGAATTCCGCTGAAGCGGCGCGATCCGGAGTCTCCACTAGCTTTTCGTGGAGCTCCCAATCGGCACTTGCGTCAATTGGCATGACAACCAGTCCGCATGGCCTTCCATGAACATCCAGAAACGATATGGTCGCCTTGCCTGCTGCGCCCTTCGTTTTGAAGGAGACATTGAAGGTCCCAAGCCAGTCAAGATTCGCGTACGGACACGTGATTGCCTGTTCTGGCGATGTCACCGCGTATTGTTCCGCGCAAAGCGTTGCGACGAATGCAAAAAGTATTGTCAATGCGATTTTCTTCATGGTAGGCATGTAATGTCGTCTGCTTGTCAATTTGTTCTGCCAGGGAAGCATTTTTTGATTTGAACGAATGTGATTCCGAGTTCTTCGCCCGGTATGCCGTTGCTGTCACGATCGGTGATTGTCAGCGTGGCTTCATCCGTCTTTGGTGTGAAATAGACTCTGTGGAGATTGACGCGTCCTGCGCCTGAAGAACGTGTGACATTACGGTCAACATGGACGCGTTCTGGTTGGGCATCCACCTGCGCCGCATCGAATTCCGCATGGATTCCAGTTGCGTGTGGTCTGCGCTGATCTGTCTTGAGTTCGTAGTAGTTCGTTGTCACGTAGTTGAGCATGTATTCCTGTCCAGGCACGAGACCCTTCAGCACCTGTGTCAGACGATTCTCGCCGCTGGTGCCTTTCCGCATGACTGCGAAGCAGTTCATTGCGTAGCCGTCGTAGAGTTCGCCCCAGCGCTCGATGGAGGTCTCGGCGAAACGTTCCTGCACGCCATTGCCCTGGAAGATTGCGCCGTCGGGAGCAGGATCGGTGGTCCAGCCCTCCAATCCGTTGCGGAAATCGCCGTTTTGCAGGAAATCCATCTTGTATGTGAAGCCGAATTTGTCCGAAAGCATATCTTTGTTGCCTTCGACGAAATAGTGCCGCATTAGCTCGAGTCCCCAGCGCTGCAGGTCTTCATCGACATAATTGCAACCCCAATATCCGATGAGGCCGAGTCCGCGCATTTCCTCTGAATTCGCCAGAAGGTTCATCTGCATGTCAAGGAAGTATCTGAAGTCGATGTTCGGGAAGTGTTCCAGAGTGATTTCCGTGATTTGGTTGAACGAGCCAGGCACGATGCCCACATGGTCAACGCGCTGCGGAGCGCTCTTTCTGATGCTTCTGATGAAGCCAAGGAACCGCCGTTCAATTGCCTTTTGCGCTTCTTCCTGCGTGAGCGGCGTGGACAGATAGAGTTCCATCATGATCTTGCTTACGCCGTTGCAGCAGGTCTCCAAAAACGCGCGTCGTTCGGGGGTGTCTTCAAAACGACCATCGCCGTAGGTCCATATTCTCATTGGACGTTTGTCTGGATTTTCGAGCTGGCGCAGAAATTCCGTGACTCTGACGAGAGGTGCCTGGTCGCCAGAGCAGATGTTGTATTCGTCCAGACTGAATCCATCATAGAACTTGTCGGTCATCGTGCGGTTTTTCGCGAAGTAGTCCTTTAGAATCTGCGGATAATCCTCACGTTCAAGCCCCAATACGCCGAAGTTGTTGAGGATAAGTCTGTTGTGCTTTCTGTAGATGTCAAGGCTCTTCCAATCCATGTGTCCGATGGAGAGCGTCGTCGTGGAACGCAGAAGTTCCTTGCCGAGTTCCGGCCAGTCGTAGAAACCTTCGATGTCGGGCATGTTGTTGATGCCAGGCGCATAGAAATAGAGTTCTGGAATGGAATTCGCAGATATTTCAGTGTCTTGGGGAAGATTCTCCAGCGTGTATTTGCCTGCCGGCAGGAAGCCTATCCATTCTTTATTGTCGATAAAGGCGTTCTTTTCTGCGATACATGTGCCGTCACTGCTGAAAATGCGGCTCGGAGGCGCGGATAGATATACCCACGTGTCCACGGGGACGGTGAACTCGTTGCTGGAGGCGACAAGCCGCTGAACCTGCTCGTTGAGACGGATTGCATCAGCGCAGAAAATTGACATGGAAATCATGAGCAGAGAAAGAATGATCGTTTTTTTCATGTAAAAGTTGCGTTTTTGAGAAATAAATCCATAAAAAAACAGTCTGAAGATAATGTAGCACATTCTAAAGTTTTTGACTACAACGGATCGTCACTGATTCAGTTGTTATGTCAAGACGGCGCGATGAATGGTTGTCGCTGGATGAAATACACGCTGGCGCCTCACATGGAAAAGTATTATCTCGAGTGCTGCTTGAGGACGGCGTTCTGCAAGCCAAAGGAATTAACGGAAGCAACAATCTCTGCATCGTCGAAAAGAATAGTTCGACGGCAACCCTCACAGAAATGGCCAATTTAGGGCCTCTTTCGCGTCAAGGGATATATATACGCAAAAGGCAATGAAAGTGCGTGGCGTGGCTTAAAATGACTCTGGCGGCCTTTTGGGCTTTTTGAAGATGCTTTTTGGGCGTCCGCAGACGCGATTTCCATGAAATAGGAGCGCGCGAACAATTCGTGGCACAAGTCGCGCGCTACTGCTGCAAAAAAAACTGAAGTGCGATGGTTCGTTATGTTATTGGACAATGTAAATGTGCGCAAAGGCTAGAAATCCATCGCGGCATCTGTTTTCTGCCTCTGGGAAACTCTTTGGAGTGAATGTGCATCGTGCCCCTTGACTGGAGAATTGCCTGTCATGATTTGACTCTGAAAAGTCTTTTTGAAGCAACTCGGTCAGTTGTTCCTAAAGCTTGGAAAAGGTTCCGTTTCTGAATTTCCATCACAGGAATGTCATGCTGTTTTAATTTTCATATTTCGGGAATACTTCCTTAAACGCTACCGCTTTGTCGCATAACCAGTCAAAAATACTTTGCTGGCACTTCTTGTCCTCAAAATCCATCTTGTTGGTGACAATGATTCTGGCAGCCTGCTTGTTCGGGAGGGGATCCCAATCCAAACTGAAACCCAATTCATGCTCAATGGCTTCCTTGTTGTCTGCGAAAGTCTCAAATAACTCTTTATCTTTATGAATATAGATTGCCACACCTACACGCTTTGGAGATTTCGAAGAGACGGTTAGACTAATATGATATTTTGAAGAACCAATGGGAAGATCCAGCCAATGCTGCGGTGGCGATTGACGACGGTTGAATTTTATTTTGTAATCCTGTCTTTTTTCAAAAGCATAATCTTGAAATGCCTGCCAGAATACCTGTTGATTTTGCTTGGTAATCGTCAACTTTCCATTGGAATGAGTTTGTTTAACCCAATTATTTGGTTGCTCTAGAATGGTAAACATTGGAGCCGGCTCGGAATCGCCGATGCGATAGACATCAAGTTTGACCAAAAAAATACCGATACCTTCGCACATATTCTCATTAAGCCACTGAATTGCCGCACGATGTTCATCACGCGCATCTTCTACTATCCAAACGAGAATCTGTGCGGAACGTCCAGATGCATACGTTATAATCTTTCCTAAATGGTCATGATTCGTGCAACCATATTGGTTTTCAATGATGATCTTGCGGTCACCGCCATCCTCTTGAGCAAGAATATCCGCGCTAAAACTTCCGACAGGCGCTTCTGTTTCCTCTGGAAGCATTTCCACGCCGATAGCGTCTCCTAATTTGTCCAGATTTTCCTGTTCGGAAAGCCATTTTGAAAAATCCGGTTCCAATTTCCAGATGCTTCGTAAATCAACGCGTTCCAATTGACCGAGTTTTTGTGCCATGATATCTCCAAGGAAAGCGACTAAAAGGGACTGAAATTTGATTCTGTTTCATCCAGTGCGTTCAAAAGGAAAATATAACGCAATCTGTTTTTTTCTGCAATGTGTGGCAGAAAAAAGAGTATTTTCATATTCGGGAAGCATCATTGGAACGTTTACGTTTTTCTTCCTCTGAGATGGACATCGCTGCGTCACTGCTTAAATGTCTTAGTGTGGCATGCTTTTAGGGATTCATACATATTTTTATTTACGCGCGCGCGACGTCACGGCGGTTTGCAGAGAAAAGGGACCGTTTGCAGCTGTTCATGGCTGTTTTCCGAACTATGAGAAATGGAATCGCAGGCGGTTCTGAGAAGAGAAACTTAATTAAATAATCTTTTTTTTATGGAAAGTGGCTTGCAATCCTTGCAAACGGTGTTACAGTAAGCACGCTTTCCAAAAAGGAAACAACAATTTGTTTGCCCGGGTGGCGGAATTGGCAGACGCGTTAGGTTGAGGGCCTAATGGAGTAACATCCGTGCGGGTTCAAGTCCCGCTCCGAGCACCAATATCAGTCCCGGCTACCCTTGTGGGTGGTCGGGATTTTTTTGTTGTCCAAATGCTGGTTTATTCAACGGCGCGTTTTTCAGAAGCAGGAACGGCTTTTCAGCGGCCGTATCAGAAGCGTTGGACAGCTTGTTTAAATGGCGCAGTGTAAAATTGGCGAAGAATTGCAGGCAGAAGATGAGTGCAGACTTTCCCAAATTCGATTTTGATGTAATTGTCGTTGGCGGCGGTCACGCAGGGTGCGAGGCGGCGCTTGCGTCTGCGCGCATAGGTGCCCGGACGCTAATGATAACTATCAACAACGACCATCTGGCGCAGATGTCCTGCAATCCATGTATCGGCGGTATTGCGAAGGGGCAGTTGGTGCGCGAAATTGATGCGCTTGGCGGCGAGATGGGAAGGAATGCCGACGCCACGACGATCCAGTTCAGGATGCTGAACGAGTCCATGGGGCCTGCGGCTTTCTCTCCGCGTGCGCAATGCGACAAGGCGCTTTACCAGAAGCGCATGAAGATGGTTTTGGAACTTACGCCGAATCTGTTCGTGTTGCAGGCGGAAGTCGTTGGTTTGCTTCTTGATGCGAAGAAGAATGTCTGCGGCATCAAGACTTCTCTTGGCGAAGAGTGGGGCGCAAAGGCGGTTGTGCTGTCCACGGGAACTTTCCTGGGCGGAACGCTGCACTATGGTCTCACTCAGATGCCTGGCGGCCGTGCAGGCGATGCGGCGGCATTGATGTTGTCGCACTGCCTTTCCGAAGAACTCGGGCTGGAGATGGGACGTCTCAAGACTGGCACGCCAGTACGCGTGTTAGGGAAGACGATTGACTTTTCGCAACTGAACAAGCAGGCGCCAGACACCTCAGGAAATGCCTTCTCGTTTGGTCCGCTTGATCGCGGCGAAGTGCCTTTCTTCGGAAAGCTTGAATTGGAGAAGCGCTGCTGCTATCTGACGCATTCGACGGAAAAGACGCGCGAGATCGTGATGGCCAATCTCAAACGAAGCGCCATGTATTCGGGAGTGATCAAAGGCATTGGCACAAGATACTGCCCGTCCTTTGAGGACAAAGTCGTGCGTTTCACAGAGCATCCATGTCACCATATCTTTGTGGAGCCAGAAGGCGATTGCACCGATGAGTACTATCTTAACGGCCTTTCGACTTCAATGCCGTTGGATGTCCAGTGGCAGATGGTTCGTTCGCTGCCTGGATGCGACAAGGCATTCATTTCGCGCTATGCGTATGCGATCGAATATGATTTCGTGTTCCCGTCCGAAATCGATTCCGGCCTTGCCGTGAAACGCTATCCATCGCTTTTCCTGGCCGGACAGATCAATGGCACGTCAGGCTACGAGGAGGCGGCCGGGCAGGGACTTCTCGCAGGAATCAACGCCGCGCGTTTCGCAGGCAATCTGGGTGCGCCGCTGCGAATTCGCCGCGACCAGGCCTATCTTGGCGTTCTTGTGGATGATTTGGCGACAAAGGATATCGTGGAGCCGTACAGACTCTTCACTTCCAGAGCCGAATACCGCTTGTCGCTTCGTCAGGACAATGCGGATAGACGACTTACGCGCATTGGATATGAATATGGTCTCGCGACGCGTGCTGCATACGACCGCGTGGTGGCTTTGGAAGAGGCCATTGCTGACGCAAGAAAACAGCTGTCGACCATCAGAATGTCTGGAAAATCCGTTCTGGAATTGCTTGCTCGACCAGATTTCAAATACGACGAACACGCCGAATTGCCAAAACTTCCGGAGCGTGTGTTGCAGCAGGTGACAATTGATATACGCTATGCGGGATATCTTGCACAGCAGCAGGAGCAGGCAAAGGTGATGCTCGATTTGGACAATTGGCGTCTGCCAGCGGATTTCAACTATGAATTGCCGGGAATTTCCTTTGAAGCGAAGCAGAAATTGATGAAACGCCGTCCCGAAAGTCTTGGTCAGGCGGCGCGCATCGATGGCGTCACGCCAGTCGAGATTGCGATACTTCAGGTTCATGCAAAGCGTCAGAAGGGCTCGAAGGGAGGTAACGAATGTCAAGATTGATTGTGGCCACGTCAAATGCGCACAAGGTTCAGGAGATCCGCGAGATTCTTTGTCCGCTTGGCATAGAGGTCCTGAGTGCGAAGGAAGCGGGCGGCATGCCTGATGTCGTGGAGGATGGCAACACCTTTGAGGAGAACGCGATAAAGAAGGCGCTGGCTGGTGCCAGGGCATTCGGCTGCGCTGTCATGGCAGATGATTCGGGGCTGGAAGTCAAGGCTCTTAACGGCGAGCCTGGAATCTATTCCGCACGCTATGCAGGCGAGGGCGGCAACGACGGACGCAATCTTGCCAAGCTCCTTAAGAACCTTGAGGGTGTAACGGATCGCAGCGCGCGTTTCGTCTGCGCAATAGCGGTTGCAAATGGCGACGGCACGCTTCGCGGAACCGTTTGTGGCGAGTGCCGTGGAAAGATCGCTGCTGCGGCTTTCGGCACAGGCGGCTTTGGCTATGATCCCGCCTTCATTCCAGATGGTTACGACAAGACTTTCGGCGAACTTCCAGCGGAAGTGAAGAATGCGTTGAGCCACAGAGGCAATGCCTTGAAGGCGGCGGTGGAGAAACTCTTCGGCGAGGAACGATGATGGATTTCAGACCGCAAAATGTCCAGAGGAAAATGCCGCGTTTTCTGGCGCCGCGCGTTGTGATCTATGCAATTATCCTTCTGGCAGTCGCATGGGTGATGTGGCGCATGGAAAAGGAACCGAAACCTGTCAGAAAGCAAATCACCATGCCGGAAAAAATAGCGGTTCAGAACGAACGGACCATGCCAATGCTGGTGCTTGTCGCAGGTGTCGATGACGATTTGGATGAATTCCATGCGCAGGTCCAGAAAGAGTTTTCGGACAAGTGGCAGATTAGCCTTGTTACAGTTGCGAGTGAATCCGACGAGGCGCTGTTCAAGAAGACCTTCATGGTGGAATCTCTCCCTGCCGCAGTGCTTGTTGATACCGACAATCAGATTGTCGGAAGCGTGTCCGACAATCTCTCGCTGGAGGCTTTGCATAGGCTTGAAGAAAAATAATAGCCGTTCCATGACATGATGTCTTATTGTCATGGGGCTAGAGTGATTGGGCTTTCCTTCACGAAATTATGGTACAAAAAAGCCATATTTTTTAGCAAGGCGATTGGAAACTTTGAATTTTTGTGATATAGTAAAGGTCATTCCCACATGCGGGTGTAGCATAATGGTAATGCTTCGGCCCTCCAAGCCGACCACGTGGGTCCGATTCCCATCACCCGCTCCATTTTAGACCGCCCTTAAAAACGGCGGTTTTTTTTATGTCGTTTATAATGACAATACGCGTTCGCGTAGTGTGAACATTGTTTGAGCGAATATATTGTCTGCATTATGATTTCCGACACAATTTTAGATTCTTTAGGTCACACTCCACTTGTTCGTCTTCACCGTATGGTCAAGCCTGGCTGGGCGGAGGTGCTTGTTAAATTTGAAGCGCTGAATGTCGGCGGTTCGATCAAGACGCGCACGGCGGCGAACATGATCTACGATGCCCAGGCGAAGGGCTTGCTCAAGCCTGATTCAATAATCGTGGAGCCGACAAGCGGCAACCAGGGCATCGGACTGGCGCTAGTCGGAGCCGTCATGGGCTATAAGGTCCGCATAATCATGCCGGATTCGGTCAGCGAAGAACGCAGAAAACTGATGCGGCACTATGGCGCCGACGTGGTTCTCATTCACG
>JAKSPA010000189.1 GCA_024405235.1 Lentisphaeria bacterium | reverse complement strand
GTGCGTCATCTTCGTCTTCTTGATCTCGGCGTATTCCTTCTTCCAGCCGTTGATCTGGTTGACGCAGCGCAGCGGGTACTCATCCAGCGGAATGCCGTATTCTGTAATCAGTTCAGGATATCTGCTCTTGATCCAGAAGGGCGCGTATTCGGCGTTATGCTCGCTGGATTCAGTGACATAATAACCGAAATTGTTCAGCATTTCAAGACGGACCAGATTCGCGCCGCACTTCTCAGGATGTTCAAGATGGCCGCGATTCTTCTTGACGAACGCCTTCGAGAGCTTCTTGAGCTCGGGATAGATGTCCTTTCCGTCCTTCGTGACTTCCAGCAGCCAAGCCATGTGGTTGATACCAGCGATCTTGTGACGATAGCCGTATGAGACGCACGTCTCGTCCGCCTTGAATTCCGCTTCTGTCATCTTGCCCAAAGTCATAAGCAGAGAACCGAGACAGACCTGCACGCTGTGGCAGAGTCCGACAGTCCTGATGCCTGTTTCACGGAGCATGTAGCCAGTCAGCATCGCCATTGGATTCGTGTAGTTCAGGAACAACGCGTTCGGACACACCTTCTCCATGTCGTCGGCGAAATCCTTCATCACCGGAATCGTGCGGAGCGCACGGAAAATTCCGCCGATGCCAAGAGAATCCGCAATGGTCTGTCGAAGGCCGTATTTCTTCGGAATCTCGAAATCGATGACAGTCGACGGCTCATAACCACCGACTTGAATCGCATTCACCACGAAATCGGCGTTCTTCAGAGCCGCCTTGCGTTTTTCGACACCAAGATAGCACGAAATCTTCGCACGGTTGTCGTTGATGTTCTTGTTAAGATTCTCAATGATGGCCTGAGATTCCTTCAGACGCTGACCATCTATGTCGTATAGCGCGATTTCAATGTCCTTTAAAGATTCGCGGCACATGCAGTCGCCAAGAACATTGCGGCAGAAAACAGTGCTGCCAGCACCCATGAAAGTGACTTTTGTCATAATATAAAAAAAACAAAAGGTTACAAAAAAACAGAGGTGCAATGCTAACACAATGCACCTCTGCCATCGTTCATGCCGTCATGCGATTACATGTACAGTGGTCCAAGGAACTGGCACGCGCGGAAGTCGTCGTTGCCGAAGCGCTGCCACATGGTGGGACGGAAGATGTCTTCCTTCGGGACGTTGCACATATCGACAGGAATGCGCAGCATCGCGCAGAGTGTGACCAGATCGGCGCCGATGAAGCCGAAGGAGCTGCCGTCGTGGTTGGGGCCGATGGCGTTCATGTACTCGAAGGAGGTCATGTCTCTTGGTGTCCAGAAGGTCTCCGGCCATGTCGGATCGGTAACCGTCTTGATGTGCTGCTCGACTTTCTTCGGCAGTTCGACGGACTCGCCTTCGACAATGGAGAAGGTCAGCATGTTGTCCACGCAGTTCATGCGGTAGGAGGTCATCGGAATGCCGCCAGGCGTGCAGAACTGGCTGGAGAGACCATCGCCTGGGAAGTAGGTCAGAGCCGCGTTCATGTAGTTGGTGGTCTTCTGGATTTCCTTCATCAGAGCAGCCTGCAGCTTCGCGTCGGCGTTGTACTTCTTCCAAAGGGTCTGGATGGAGACATCCTTCTTCGCCTTGGCGAGCTTCCACAGATCAACGCCGTATTCAAGAGCGGCGGCGCCTGAATTGCGCTTGTCGATGATGCCGTTGGGGCAGATCTTCGAGACATCGACGCCTGTGGCCTTCTTGATGGAAGAGCAAGTCCAGTTGGTGCGGATATCGGCGAAGAGTTGAGGCGCGCCGCCGGAGATGAGGCTGCCGAAAAGCATGCCCATGCCGTTCTTGGAATCGTTTTCGGTTGCCCACGGCGTGGGAGCACGGAAGCCGTTCCAGTCGCAGGAGGAGTTCAGAAGGCTCTTGGTGACATCGAAGTTGGGGTTGAAATCAGCCCACTGGCGCTGTCCCTGAGAACCGCCGACGATGGCGTTGACGCCCTGGGCGTATTCTACATTGCACTCGAAGCCCTGCTTCTTCGCGACTTTGGGATCGCAGAGACGCGGATTGCCATTCAGCAGATCGCGGCAGATGAGAGTCATCTTCAGGCACTTTTCGACGAGAGCCTTGTCGCTCAGAGCGAAACGGCGTGTCTCCGGCTTGTTGAGCCATGTCTTGTTGAAGTTCTCGAACCACGCCAGAGCCTTCTTCAGTTCGTCGTGGTCATAGTAGTTCGCGTCGATGCGGCCATTGATGATGCACTGGTCAACGGAAACAACGCCCATGCCAAGATACTGCTGGAAGAGGTTTCTGCGAACGTCGCTGCCGATGATGCCCATCGCGACACCGCGGACGGAGAGGTAGTTCTTGCCGCGCATGTATCCGACTGCCGCTGCGGCGCGCGCAAAGCGGAGGAGGCGCGTGGAGACATAGTCGTTCAGAGGGCCTTCTTCGTCTTCAAGATCAGGCGAATAGACACAGAAAATCGGACGTCTCTTCTCGTCCATGCAGGCGGTGAATGCCTTCAGCCAAACGGCGCCGGGACGGTCTGTCTGGTTCAGGCCGTATGCGCACTGCTGCCATTCCGAAGAACCGATGCCCTGCCCTGCGCCGCAGAGTTCGTCGACATAGCTCCAGGAGCGTCCGACCCAGATGTTGGCGGAAACGCCCTGTGTCGCATAGTATTCCTGAGCACGTGCCGCAGTGCGTGCGCCATAGACGATTTCAGGAGCGACGACCACGCGGACAGGAGTGCCGTCGGGCATGGTGACATTGTTTGTGATCAGATCATAGACCTTTTCGACCATGCGCCAAGTGCGCTCGACATTGTCCTCGTGAGCACCGATGCGTCCGTCGGCGACAGGAGTGATGGCGATTGTGGTTGTGGGACCGAGGACCTTCTTGTCTGCCTGCTGAAAGGAGCGTGGAGTGCTTGCAAGCTTGTTGAAATCAGGACGTTCGTTGATGGCCATAATTTCTCTTTTTTTGGGGGGATGGTTGTTGGTTAACGGTTCAATTGGATGAAAGTTTATTTGACTGAACGCCAAATACGGAAATCTAGAAAATTGTTCAAAGGATCGAAGACGGCGATTTCTTCGCTGTCCTTCCATGCGGGAAGCACGGCGAAAAGTCGTCCGTCCTTTCGACGAATTGTGAATTCACGATGAAAATGTCCGACAAGAATCGACTGAGCCGCATTCGGAAGAGCGAATTCGCGCTTGCACCACAAAGCGAGTTCGGAGCCAGGGAAACGATGCGTTCTTGCGAGACTGCGCCGTTCCATGTCTGCCTTGATTCGCCTGACAATCGAAGAGGCGAAAGGAAGCCACCGTAGAAGAAAATGCGCCAGAGGACTCTTCGACCACCAGCGGAATCTGCGATGCGAGGCTTCGGCAATCTGGCTGTCGCCATGCGCAAACATGACATCGCCGATTCGCAGTTCGTCAGAAGAAGCCTCGCTGAAGCAATCTCTGTGATGCGCAAGCACGAAAAATTCGTGATTGCCCTCTAGAAAGTAGATTCTTCTGTGCTCCTTCTCGCGACGACACCATTCAAGAAAACTCTTTTGCGTGTCGTCTTCGTATGACGGAACGCCTATCCAGAGTTCCATGATGTCGCCGAGAAAAACCACGTCATAGGAGGTGTTCTCCAGCCAGCGGAGCATTTCAAAGAAACGCTCCGCCCCTAAAGTTCCCATCTTGACGTGGCTGTCGGCGATCAGAACCATTCGCCGCGCAACGGGCGCTTCCGAGACGGCTTCGCCCGCGATATGCCGCATCATCGTCTGTGCGCCGTTCGGCGTCATTTGCGCGACCTATTTGCCGTGATGATGGCCGCAATCGCAATCGTCGTCGCAGCAGCAATCGTCGTCGCAGCAGTCATCGTCGCAGCAGCAATCGTCGTCGCAGCAGCAGTCCTGAACAAGAAGATGCGGTAGCAAGTGCTTGCTGATGTCTTTTTCAGTAGCGATCTTCGGGAGACCGCTGATGCCCTGCCAGTACTCGACTAACTGAACGACTTCTCCTGGGTCGAGAGTCTCCTTCGCTCCCAGAAGTTCCATTTCCGTGAAGTCCTTGCAG
>JAKSPA010000188.1 GCA_024405235.1 Lentisphaeria bacterium | reverse complement strand
CACTCGCATGTCCCGTAGGCGCCAATGACGACGGCTATCCGGAATACCGCGAGCATTGGGAAATCGTTCTTTTCAACAAAGGCCTCAACGTCTGGCACCACATGTATTCCGACGGCAAACCCTCATGGGAAAAAATCGCATCCGACGCTAATTACCGTGCCCCAGATCGCTTCAAGGCTGGACAGAAATACGAACTGACGGTGAAAATCTTCCATGACGAAGTCGGATACCCTTGGGGCACTGTCACATGCGACGATTCAGTCATCAGATTCCCCTTGAATGATTTTCCGGAAGAAGTGCTTGCCGGAATCACTGCCTGCGAAGGCGAAAACCGCTTCTACGATTTCAAAATCAGCAAATAATACTGCTGAAATCCGCAAGCGCGAAACTTTAGAACGCGATTCGCGCCGAAAACACCTTGCGGTTTCGCCGCACTGCATTACATTAAGGAACATTACACAACTTTTGGAGAGATGCCGGAGTGGCCGAACGGGGCGGTCTCGAAAACCGCTATTCAGGTAACTGAATCGGGGGTTCAAATCCCTCTCTCTCCGCCATTGGCTGTCAACGACTTAGGGCGCCTCCCACCATATCGGGAAGCGCCCTTTTCCGTGTCGCCCGCGCCCCTGAAAAAAACCTGTTCTCTGTCATTTGGCGGTGCAGGCGGAACAAAAAAAAGTAGAGGCGCGAACCTCTCCCTTCGGCGACTAGACCTCTATTGAAGACCGCAGCGATGATAACGCCGTGCATAGGCCAGCCAGCAGACGACGTTCAAAATCGTCTTTCGGTCGGACTGGTCGGACAGTCGGGAAATTCCGCCAAATGAGAATATATTATTCAAAATCCTCCGTTACACATACAAGCCGTTCTTTCTCCCTAAGCCATATCCTTCAAATTCTTCTTCGCGCTACTCCTCTCCGCCGCCAATCCCGACGCCCTGAAACGCCATCGCATCAAACTCGCGGAAGCCATCGAACGGCCAAACCACTAGCCCTGCGGCGGTTTTCCCACGCGCCGCACCTTACGGAGATTGCGACGCCGCACCCTTGCGGCGGTCTTCCCTTCACGCCACTAGGGGGGACCCATCCCTGAAGGGAAGGCTAAGCAAAACACATCCCTTCTGAATCGTTGCGTAATTTCTACCATAATTACGACATAGCAAAAAAACGATTATCAAGTTACAACATCCTATGTCTTTTCCACAACAACCTTTACTTTTACCACAAAACATGAAGAGATTTTTCGCGTATTTTCTGCTGGCAGCAGTTTGCGGCTGTCTTTTGGACAGCAAAACTCTTGCGCAAGACACGGTTCAGACCAAAGCCATGAATACTCAACAACCAGAAGATACGATTATGGTTCAGAATTACGAAGAGCAAGTCTATGCCGCCGTTCTGGGAAAAGTCATCGGCGTCTATCTAGGACGCCCCATCGAGGGCTGGCAGAAGGAGGTCATCGAAGAAAGGTGGGGATATGTGGATCACTACGTCCACAAAGACCTGAATGCAGCGCTGATTGCAGCTGACGATGACATTTCAGGGCCGTTCACTTTTGTGCGCGCCCTGGAGGATTCCGGTCTGTATGCGGATACGCCAGACAGCTTCTACGGCGACACTTGGCTGAATTATCTGTTGGAGGACAAGACGATCCTTTCGTGGCACGGCATGGGAGCCTCCACGGAGCAGACCGCCTATCTGCGCCTGAAGGCCGGCGTGAAATCCCCAGAATCTGGTTCCGCCAAGCTGAATGGCAAGGTGGTCTCCGAACAGATTGGTGGACAGATTTTCATTGATCCCATCGGCATGGTCTGCCCTGGAAATCCTAAACTGGCCGCGAAGCTTGCGCGGAAAGCCGCCGGCGTCTCCCACGATGGCGAGGCGGTGAATGCGGCGGTTGTCGTGGCGGCTATGGAAGCGGCCGCTTTTGTGGAAAAGGATATGGACAAACTGCTGGACATCGGCATTGCGCAGATTCCGCAGGACAGTCTCATTGCGCAGCTGCATCGTGATGTGCGGCAGTGGTGCAAGGAGGACGGCGACTGGCGCAAGACTCACCAGCGCATCGAAGAGAAATACGGCTCCGCCATCCACGGCGGTGGCTGCCACATGATTCCCAACCACGCGCTGATGGTCATGGCATGGGCATACGGCCAGTCGGATTTCCAGAAGGCTCTTGCCATCGTGAACACCAGCGGAAAGGACACGGACTGCAATTCTGGCAACGTAGGCTGCCTGATGGGCATCATCGCGGGACTGGATGGCATCTGCGAGGGCTATGATTTCCGCACGGAAATGGCGGACAGAATTTACATTTCGTCGGCGGACGGCACAAACAGCGTCTCCGACTGTCTGACGGAAGCACGGAAGCTCGCCGCCATAGGACGAAAAGTGATGGGCTGGCCGGAACTTCCCGCCTCCCCGCATTGGCTGGACTTCTCAGAGCGCGGCGCCGCACAGGGCTTCGCCCCGGAGGAAACCACGCGCGGAATCGTTGTGGAGCACACGTGGCGTACGGATGGCGTCACGAACGGCGCACGCTTCAGCTACAAGATGCCCGCCGGCGGCGTGGCACGCATTTCTGCCCCCATGCTGCCGACGCAGCGCGGCGGCTACAACATCGTCGCCACGCCGAAAATCTATTCGGGAATGACGGTGCAGATGACGCTGGACACCCACGAATGCACCGCGTCGGATGTGCGCCTCTTCGTGCGCTACGCAATGCCGAAAGGCGAAAAGGAAATGGCATACTCCGAGCCTGTCGATGCGGACGGCCATTTGACGCTCACGGTGCCGGACACCAACGGCTTCCCCGTCGTCGCCCTGGGCCTGGAAATCCGCGACAACGACACCTGCGCCGGTGCGCTGACCATTCGCCACGTGGATCTGATTCCCGGAAAGTTCTTCTTCCATGCGACCACTCTGCCGTCAGAGCACAGCAGCGTGAAAGAATATGCCCGGCCGAACACCGAAGTGGATGGATGGATTGCCAGTTTCAATTTCTTGCGGAGAAGCTTCTCCAACGACAAGGAGAAACTGCAATATTTCATCAAGGACGTGGGCATGGGCTATGCCTACACCGGAAACCGCTATTGGAAAGACATGTCCATTGAGGCACGGATCTCCATCCACATGGCAACTTCCGCAGGCCTGCTCGCCCATATTCAGGGAATGCAGCGCTATATCTCCCTTGCTTACCGCGACGGCAAGCTGGTCTTGGCACGGCAATACTACGGCGAGGAGATTCTGGCGGAATGCCCTGTGGACTGGCCGTTGGATACTGTTCGCCTCCTCAAACTGGAATGCCGCGGAACGGCCATTGCCGCATATCTGGATGGCGAAAAGGTTCTTGAGGCGACGGATGACAAGCTTTCCAGCGGCGGCGCCGGACTGCTTTTCGCCGATGGCTGCGTCGGCTTTGCCGAAATCGACATCCGCGGAATTTGAACGAAATCAATGAGCCTTTTGCAAAACCATTCCAACTGATCTACAACTCCTCGCTCCACCGAAATCATACTTTACAGTTTCTTTATCATAATTCGTAGCGAATCACATGAAAAGAAAATACTCCATTGCAGGCTCTTGAAGCGGAGTTATAGTGAACGACATAATTAAATTGACTTAGATGATTGACTTTACTACGTAGAAAATCGTCCATAGTAAATTTATTTTTGTCGTTTACTATATCTTATGGAAAATTCGGAAGCCCAACGAGAGCGTAGGAAGGGGAAGAACTCATGCAGCCAATACTGCTTGATACAAGTGATTTCACCTATATTCGTCAGCATGGGCAGAAATAAATCGACAAGACCGGATATCTGCACCGACTGATCACAGCCCCAAACTGCCATGTGTTTTTCCTCTCCCGTCCGCGCCGCTTCTGAAAGTCCCTGATGATCTCGACGCTGAAGGCCATCTTTCAGGGGAGGAAGAAACTCTTCGAGGGACTGGACATCGCCCGGACGGCGCATCCCGTCATCAACCTCAACATGGACTTCTGCGCCTCGGAGAACTACGACCAATTCGCACAGAACCTGCCCCGGGAAATAGAAAGAGGCCTGGCGGAAGCCGTCTATGAATACGACGAA
>JAKSPA010000187.1 GCA_024405235.1 Lentisphaeria bacterium | reverse complement strand
GCGGCTGGCGTCGATCTGCTCATCGTTTCGCCCCAGCAGATAGGCGAACTCTCCCCTGACCTGGCCTGTGTCACTGACGATTCGCGAAAGGAGTCTTCCGGGACTCATGCGTTGTTGATAGGAGAGCGAAAGTTCAAGAACCTTCCTGTGCATATCCTCTCGGAGTTTTCCAAGCACCTTTGTCATCAAAGTAACCGACAGACGCGCTGCGCGAGGGCTCAAGACGTTGAAGAAGAGCTGTGTCGCGGAATATATGATCGCGAGAATGAAAAGCGCCTTGCCCGTTTCCACTGGACGGCGATTCAATCGAATGCCGCGCGCGATGCGCCGCCCTTGCGATTCGACTGGCGGTGTCCGCGCGATGATCTGATGGTCCTTTGCGATGGCGGTATGGTTTACTACAGGCTCTGTCATCGGTCGTCCTGCGTTGTCGACGACAACCAGAATGTCATCCACGACGATGCGGTTAAGCGCCGCAATGCAATACGAGCCAGTGGCATTCAATCCCATGGCAAACACAGTCAGGAGCATAAGCCATTTGAAAGGCCAGATGTACTCCTTGAGGAAACGCCAGATGTGGTTCTTCTTCTCGTGGAAATTTTCAAGGCGCGGCTTGCCGCGATAGGGATAATCGCGCGTATGCCCCGTCTGGAGGAATTTCATTAAACCGCCGCCTTTAAGCATCGTCAAGCACCCCCTTTCCCATATGTTTAGTATACAATTCGCGGTAGCGGCCATTCTCTATCGCCATAAGTTCTTCGTGAGTGCCATGTTCTATGACAACTCCCTTGTCGATGAATACGATCTGGCTGGCGTTGCGAATCGTGGAAAGACGATGAGCCACGACAAAACTCGTGCGCCCCTTCAGAAGCCGTTCCATTCCGCGCTGTATGGCCGCCTCGGAATCGGAATCAAGCGAACTCGTCGCCTCGTCCATGATCATGATGGCAGGATCGGCGCAAATGGCGCGCGCGATATTGATGCGCTGCTTCTGACCGACCGACAACGCCGCGCCGTCTTCTCCGATCCGAGTCTCGTAGCCTTCTGGAAGCGCCATGATGAAATCGTGTATTTCGGCAGCCTTCGCCGCTGCGACAACCTCCTCGTCGCTTGCATGCGGACGGCCGTATCGTATATTTTCCCTAATAGACACCGAAAAGATGTACGATTCCTGCAGAACGATTCCGAACTGTCTGTGTAGATCTTTCAGACTGTAGTCGCGTATATCTATGCCATCCAGAAGGATCCTCCCTCCGACAACATCATAGAAGCGAGTCAGCAGATTAAGCATCGTGGATTTTCCACATCCCGTCGTTCCTATGAAGGCAATGCTTTCGCCAGGCTTCACATGCAACGTTATGCCGCGAATGATAGGAACTCCCTCCTGATAATGGAAATGCACATCTTCGAAATCGACATTCCCCTGAAGTTTCTTCACGCGGACAGGCTTCTCGCAGTCCTGGATTTCAGGAACCTGCTGGAGATACTCGAAGAGTCTGTTCAAAGCGACCTTTCCCTCCTGCAGACGGCCAGCCAACTGGCTGAAACGAACGCCAGGCCAGATCAGCTGCATCGCGTACATGTTGAAGGCCATGACTTCGCCATAGGTCATCTGCCCCTTGAGGACCATTGCGCACCCGCAGAAATACAGCAGCGCCTGGGCAAGCGAGGCTATTAGTGAAACATTCATCCAGAAATTGTTGTTCGCTATGTCTCGCGTCCAGCCGAATTCCAGTGAAGAGAGATTGTGTCCATGAAAGACATCGTTCTCGCGTTCCTCCGTGCCAAATGTCTTGACAGCGATGGATGCGGACATGCGGTTCTGGACGCCACCCGTCAGCGCATCGTCTTCATGTCGCATAAGTCGCGTGAAGCGAATAATTCTCTTGATGCTCAGACGATAGTTTATGACAAAACCGACGACGATGGCGCACACCAACAGCGCCAACCGCCAGTTGATGGCGAAAGTCGCAAGAATGGACACGCTGGCAATGACGCAATCGGAAATCGTCGTGGTGGCGGAGGATAGGATGATATTGACAATGGTCTGCGTATCTTCCATGACGCGATTGACGACCTTGCCAGCACTGTTCACATTGAAGAAACGCAGGGAAAGTCCCAGCAGATGCCTATAGACCGCAAAGCGCAGTCCACCTGCGAAGAAGACCGCCACCAGAATGGCCATTGTCCTCTGAAATGCGAAAAAGAACTGCTGCAGAACCGGCCCTAGAAAATAGCATAGTCCCAACACCAGAAAGACGTTCATCTGGCGGTTGGTAAAGACACGATCGACAAGCACGCTGGTAAGCATGGGCATCGCAGCGCCGATGCCCGAAATGACTAACGTGGCAATCACGACAAAGACGATGGCGGCCTTATAAGGCGCCAGCAGTTTCTTTATCAATTCTGATTTGCTTGGTACCGTCTCCACGATGTTATGCGTGACTCCAAGAACAGCTATGGTTCCAGATTCAGAAGGAAACTCCAGAAACTGGACCACGCATAATAGATTCGCGCTTCGGCCGTAGTACCAGGCTGAATGACATATTCGCCTGGATCGAACGAACAATAGGCCATGCGGTATGAAGACTCGCCGTCATTCTGAATGACATCGCGGAGATATTGGACATCGCCACGGAAATAGATGCGCTGAATGCTTCCGTTGTAACTGGCAAGTCGCGCACGGTACTTCTGTCCTTTGCCAATGCGCGTGGCATAGCGCTCGTCCACCCTCAGCTTCAGGACTGTCACATCACCGCCGAATATCTCGTAGATGACGTAATTCGGCTGAAGCAGTTCGCCGACGACGAATTCGTATCTGACCACCGTTCCAGAAATCGGCGCACGGATCTTTCTGAGCTCAATGCGTGCCTCCGCACGACGGACGGATTCCTCAAGCGCCGCCAATTCCTCCTCCAGCGCACGAATCTCGCTGGCATATTTCGCACGGTCGCGTTCAAGCAAATCATCGTAAATCTTGAAATCCTTTCGGTTCAATGCATCAAGACGCACTTGGCAGAGTTCCTTCTGCAGACGGACATCCTCCAATTCACGCTGTGACTTCAGTCCCTTGCCAACCAGATCCGATGTGAGTTCCAACCGACTCGATGCGTTCTTGAGTTCGAGTTCGGCGACACGCAATGCGTCCCCATGTTCGCGTTTTCTTTCGGTCAGTTCCACAGAACGGCGTTCCAAATCAATCGACATTTCCGCCTGGCGGCGTTCCATTTCAGTCTTGAGTTTGGAAACGCGGGCGCGCGTCTCGGAGAGCGTCGCCTCTTCCTCTGCGCTGTTCAGTTCGACAAGCACTTGCCCTTCCTGGACAACCTCTCCAGATTTGACGCATACCTTGCTGACTATGCCAGTCACAGGACTGCGCACTTCAGCATAGTTGCTGGTGGTGACATAACCACGAGCCGTGGCATAACGATTCACAGGAATCAACCATCCAGCGACTCCGACTATAACGACGACTGCCAAAAACTTCCAAATGCGCTTCTGGAAATTTCTGCGCTTCTGCTGGGCATCATCAGGCATTGCTTCGCCGTCTGTTGTTCTGAATTCTCCCATTTTCTATGGCTCCTTCTGCAGAATCAAATGCAATTGACTCATGTTCTTGACGTTGCCTTCGACGCCTGGATGTAGTCTTTCGCCAGAATTCTGATTTCCGTGGCATCTTCTTCGTAACGCTTCTGGCAGAGTTTGCATGTCGCGCAATCACGATTGTAGCAATCGCGATGCACTCTGGAAGGATACATCTTCTTGAAGGCCTCGAAACACTCGTCGCAGCAGAAGCAATAACGCTCCTGCGTCGCGCCGAATGCGATGTGAAGCAGATGGAACCCATCCGCCGTTGGATTGGTGGTTTTCCCGCACCAGCCACACGGAACCGTAAGTTGACGCTGCGCCTCCACGTGACGGACTTCCAGTTCCTCGGGAAGCCAATTGTATTCCACCCACGTATATGCATCGCGCGGAACCTGCGCAGCAACCACGCCATTGCGGACGACCAGACAGTCGCCGCTCTTGAGAACATACACGCGTCCCCCCTCGACAGTACCGTCGCCACCCTTCAAATGGCCTTTCA
>JAKSPA010000186.1 GCA_024405235.1 Lentisphaeria bacterium | reverse complement strand
CGCGAATGATCATGAGCGGTCTGCGCTTCATGGGCGAGGTCCCATTCAAGGACGTCTATTTCACTTCGATCATCCGCGACGACAAGGGCCGCAAGCTCTCCAAGAGCCTCAACAACTCTCCTGATCCGCTGGACGTCGTCGCGACATACGGCGCCGATGCACTCAGATTCACGATCATCTACATCGCGCCGATGGGCCAGGACATCCGCTACGACAACAAGAAGTGCGAACTCGGACGCAATTTCGCGAACAAGATCTGGAACGTCGTCCGCTTCCGCCTCCAGCACGGAACCGCTCCGAAGGACTGGATGGACCTCTCCTCTCTGAAGGCCTCCGAACTGCGTCCTGACGATCAGTGGATTCTCTCGCGACTCAACCAGATCGTCAAGACCATGACCAACGATCTGGCGACATTCGATTTCAACGACGCCTGCAAGGCGATCTACGATTTCGTCTGGAACGAATTCTGCGCATGGTATCTGGAAAGCGCCAAGCCCGCGCTCTCCGCTCCTGCAGAAACAACCTGCGCCACGCTGAAGGTCTTCGACTACTGCCTGGGCACCTTCCTGAAGCTCCTCCATCCAATCATGCCGTTCGTCACCGACGAACTCTATCATCAGATGGAATTCTGCACGGAAGAGAATTCCATCATGATGCAGGCATGGCCGACGCTGATTCAGGTAGAGCGCATGGCGGAACTCGGCGTAACGAATGCGGTCGAAGAACTCAACGCAGCAAAATACGAACTGGTCCGCGCAGTCAGAAATCTCCGCGCGAACTACCAGCTCTCCACGACGCTCCCGCTGGACGTCATCATCACGCCCGCCAACCAGGACGCCAAGGCCTTCCTTGATCTGGACCACGACGCGCTCGCGGCGCTGCTCAATGCGAAGACGATGGTGCTCGGCGAAAAGCCGCAGGGTCCCGCCGGCGTCGCCCTCTCCGCAATCGGAACAGCGTTCGTTCCGCTGGAAGGTCTCGTCGACTTTGCAGCCGAAACAGAGCGCCTGAAGAAGCAGGAAGCCGAAGCAATCAAATACGTCGCCACTTTGGAGAAGAAGCTCTCCAACAAGGGCTACGTCGAACACGCGCCTGCCGCCGCCGTCGAGGCGGACAGAAGCCATCTCGCCGAAACGCAGGACAAACTGGCGCGAATCAAGGAGCAGCTCGCCGCGCTCGGAGCATAGTCTCCGACGGATGCATCGCTCGAATCTTCTCCCGCTCCGCCTCGAAAGGCGGCGGGAGAAGCCTTCCTTCAAACCCAACAACATTTCCACACGAACATGACACAAGATCAGGAAACACTCGTCAAGGAAGTTCTGGAATCCCTTCGCCCAAATCTGCAGGCTGACGGCGGCGACGTCGAACTCGTCAGCATTGCCGAAAATCTTGTCACCGTCCGCCTCCTCGGCCATTGCGCAGGATGCCCCTACCACCAGCAGACTCTCAAGGGCGGCATCGAACGCATCCTGAAGGAACAGGTCTGCCAGGACATCACCGTCGAAAACGCATACTAATATTATAGTGAACAAAAAGTTCGCCATCCTGGCCTGTCTGCTCTCGCTGGCAGTGCATCTCCTCCTGTACGTCATGGCCTCACGCGTCTCATTCAACGGCGCGGGCCTTGACGCGCTGAAGAAGACGAACGTCACTCCAGAGGAGTATCAGGCCAGCCATGTGGCCAACCCGCCCGAAAGACAAGAAGACGACGATCCCCTGAAGCCAAAATGGGAGGATGGCAGCACCTTCGAGGTCCCTGAATTCGAGGATCTTGACAAAGAGAATCCTCTTGATATTCAAGCACTTGATCCTTCTGAAGAGTTATTCAGGCAGCAGCAGGAGACCAGCAGAAAGATCCTTGACGAACACACGCCGACGGAAGCGCCCGTGGATGTCTATCAGCTTAACGGCGCCTCCGAACAGCCGCCGACTTTAGCCACGCCCGTGCCGATGAACCTTCCCGAAGAAGCGCTCGTAGTCACCGCGCCGCGTCCGGAGATTCTTGAAATCAAGGCAAACGACATCGCTCCGGAACGCCTTACAGACGTCCGTTTCATGCATCCAGATCTGGAACGCGAATTCGTCCCGTCAGAAGTGGAGCTGCCAAGCCTTGCAGCCGTCGGCGCGCTATCAGGACCGCCGCCTGTCGCCAATATCTCCGAAGTGAAACTGCAGGCACAGCGTCCCTCCTTCGGCATCTCCGAGAGCGATCTGGAAGGCCTGTATGGCTCTGATTCATTGCTTCCTGACGCACGCGACATCATCGACGGAAGACTTCCCGCAGTCGATGGACAGGATCCGTTGGGAAAGGTCACGCTTCCCAAAGGAATCCTTGAAAACGTCCTTCCGCTTGACGATTATGTGACCGTGCAGGTTTCGACATATCCAGATCCTGCTGGTCCAGGCGGCACATTCCTTGTGGAAATCCGCCCCGGCCCCAAAAGCAACTCCATGCCTGATATCCCAAAGGACGTCCTTTTCATTCTCGACCGCTCGTCATCTATCTCGCTGCCGAAATTCAATCAGTTCAAGGTCGCCGTGAAGGAGGTCCTTCAAGCTCTTGACGACAGCGACAGATTCAATGTGATTTCCTTCAATGACAGGCAGAGCGCCATCTTCACGCAATTCGTTTCAGGCAGCAGGGCCAACATCGCCACCGCAACGGAAACAATCGACAAACTGCCTCACGGCGGCAGAACCGACGTGTTCGGAGGCGTGGCGCCGTTCGTCAAGCAATCCAATGGAAACCGCAAACGTCCACTGAACATCTTCCTGCTCACGGATGGACAATCAACGGTGAACATCTACGAGCCAAGCCAGTTCCTCAGACAGATTTCAGGAATCAATCCAGGCAATGTCTCGATATTCCCATTCAGCGCCGAAAAGAAGGCAAACAGAATGCTTCTGGACTTCCTCGGCTATCTGAACAAAGGCGAGAAATGCCACGTCGAATCGACAGATGAAATCCGCGATGCGATGGTCAGATTTTATTCGGAACACGCAAATCTCATTGTCACAAACATTCGCTGCGCAGCGACCAACGGCGCCAATGTCAACGAAATCTTCCCGCGCTCATTGCCGCATCTCTACAGAAACCAGACGTTGAGACTTTTCGGACGCTACGAAAACAAGGCCGACACGCTTACTCTCTCGATTACAGGACGCGATGCGGACGGAACTCTTCGCGATCTGGTCTTCAGGCGCAAGCTCGACCAATGTCCGCAAGGCGCACCTACTCTGCCAGCGCAATGGGCAGGACAGAAAATACTCTTCCTTCTCTCCAAACTCAATCTTTCTGACAATCCTGCAGAACGCGCGAGCCTTACGGAAAGGATAGACACGCTGAAAAAGCAATACTCAATTCTCTCACCATACTGATTGATTCTTGAAAATGAAAGCACCAACTGTTGTCGCAATGGACCTCGAGGGCGTCCTTGTTCCCGAAATATGGATCGCATTTGCCGAAAAGACGCAAATCCCTGAACTCAGATTGACCACTCGCGACGTGGCCAACTACGACGAGCTCATGCAGTTCCGCATCAAAACCCTCAAGGAACACAATCTGAAACTAAAGGATATCCAAGATGTCATCGCGACAATGAAACCGCTTGACGGCGCAAAGGAATACATGCAGTGGCTCAGCGAGCGCTATCCGAACGTCATCATCTCCGATACATTCTATGAATTCGCTGCGCCGCTCATGCGCCAGCTGAACAATCCCACGCTCTTCTGCAATTCTCTGGACATCGATGCAGAAGGCAACGTGGTAGGATACAAGATGAGACTGCAGAACGGCAAAAGGCACGCCGCCCTTGCATTCAAGCAACTTAATTTCAAATTGATTGCCATGGGCGATTCCTTCAACGACACCGCCATGCTTGCCGAAGCCGATCTCGGAATCCTCTTCAGACCTTCTGACAAGGTCCGCCAGCAGTTCCCGCAATTTCCTGTCGTCACCGAATACAAGGAAATCATCAGCCTGATCGAGAACTTCGACAAATAAAACCAGCAAAACAGTCACAGCAAAAACGGCGACCGTGCGAGACATTGCATCCAGTCGCCGTTTTTTTTTATGGAACGCTATTAATGCAATTCTCAATTCTCAATGCTCAATTCTCAATTAATTAGTTGAGGGATGGGAAGCCCAAAGAGACTAAAGGGACCAAAGGGACAGGAGGAGATAAAAACAATTCTCAATTCTCAATTCTCAATTCTCAATT
>JAKSPA010000185.1 GCA_024405235.1 Lentisphaeria bacterium | reverse complement strand
TGATGGTGGAGAATTTTCTACGGCAGTATGCCGATGTGCTTGATGCGCAAAGAGACAACATCGACCGCTTCGGAAGCATGGTCGTGCCGTCGTTTTCCATGAACTTGAGGGAATTGGGAGTGCTTGCGAATGATTTGGGCCCTGCCGCCGCCTTCGAAATAAGCCGCCGCATGATTCCTCCTCCCACAAATTCAACTGACTTGCTGATATTGCGGAAGACGCCGTATATGGAGAACGGCGAAATCATCAACGGAATATCTCCCGAACATGGAAGGATGTCCTTCTTCGTGCGCGTTCCAACCGCGCGGAGCCAAAGGCGCAATGGCATTCTCGACATCTTCCAGGAGGCGCACATCGAGTATCGCAACACGTCGAGGGAGATGCCATACGGACAGAACTACAGCGTGATAGGCGATTACACTGCCGTGGCGCGCAGCGTCTCTGGCTTTGAAAACGCGTGCGTGCTGTCGCGTTTTGCGCTGGCGAACATGCTTCCGCAGGTGCCGCTTCCCGCATTCTACAATGCGATCAGAGTCGCGCTGATAAGATTGCAGGACGCAAAGGTGATTCCGGCTGGAATTCTGACTGGCGTCGGTCTGACATTTTTGAACGAATCCGGACTGCTTTCGCCAATGGAGATGACGCCGCGCGAGGCTGCGCAGTGCCAGATTCTTCTGACAATGGCTTCGGGCGGCGATATTCCCGTGCTTGAAATTGGTGTGTGGAACGCGCTGTGGGAGTGGACGCGTGCACGCCTTCTGGCCGCAGACTGCAAGGATATCTGATTATGCAAAGTGTAGTTTCATTGTTCGGTTTGATTACTTTCGCCATTTGGAACTGGTGGCTTCTGCAGCGTGCTGTCGTTGATGCGTGGAACAATCCGCGCAGGCGACCTCTGCTGCAGTGCGCAATCGCGCTGGTGGTTCTGCTGCTCTTCTTCTGTCCGTTCCCGCTTGTGAGAATGATACGCCTTCCAGGCCGCGGCATTGAAATCGCGCTGCTTAGCTGCTATGTGATTCAGGTGCTTGGCCTTTGGCACGGCTGCGTCGGCGCGTTGCTATGCGCATGGAACTGGTTTGGCCCTGGGCACCTGCGCATGCGGCCATGGAAGCAGGGCGTCTGCTGCGTTGCGATCGTGGCTCTGCTTGCCGCAATCGGTTTCTGGGAGGCTGGACATCCGATGGTCAAACGCCACGATCTCACGCTTGATGGCGTGCCGAAGGAATGCGACGGCTACAGGATCATGCTGTTGAGCGATCTCCATCTGACGCATTTCTACCGCGAGAGCATTCTGGCGGATGTGGAGGAGGCTATCGCAGCCGAACGTCCGAATCTCATCGTGCACTGCGGAGATCTGCTGGACGGACCGATGAGCGGCAATGTCGATGCGCTGGCTGACAGAGTGCACGCCTGGAGCGTGCCTGACGGCAAGTTCGCCGTTTTCGGCAATCACGACGGCTATGGAGGCGTCCGCCTAAGCGCGCCGCTTCACGAAAGATGCGGCTTCGAAGTGCTTGGCGAATTCGGCGCCAGACGGCAGTTCTCACCGCAGCCTTGGCTGACGCTGACAGGCGTGGATGATCCGCGCGTTTTCACGAGGCCGCATTTCAGCAGAGAGACGTCGATGCAGAACGGCGATGCCTTCATGGACGAAGGCGCAGCGTTCTCGCATGTGATTTCGGCGCTGCCGCCGCCCGTGCAGGATAGCGTCAACGTGCTGCTGTGCCACCAGCCTTCGCTCGCTCTTCAAATGCCCGCCGGATTTGACGTCATGCTTGCGGGACATACGCATGGCGGACAGCTCTTCCCATTCAATTTCGTGGTAAATCTGACAAATGGATTCAGAACAAGCCGCTGGTATTCATTGGAATCTCGTATGGCGCTTTATATTTGCCGTGGTACGGGATTCTGGGGACCGCCCTTCAGACTTTTCGTGCCATCTGAAATCACAATAATCACCTTTCATAGCAACAAATAAGGCATCACGACCATGTCAATCCAATTCTATAATTCGCTGAGCCATCGTGTAGAGGAACTCGCGCCGATCAATCCAGGCAAGATCGGAATGTACACTTGCGGTCCTACAGTATATAATTTCGCTCATATCGGAAATTTCCGCTGCTACGCCTTCGAGGATATCCTCAAGCGCACGCTCATGGCCTCCGGACTTAAAGTCCGCCATGTCATGAATCTCACCGACGTGGATGACAAGACGATCCGCGGCAGTCAGGCCGAAAAGCTTCCGCTGCAGGAGTTCACGCGAAAGTACAAGGACGCCTTCTTCGCGGACATCAAGACTCTCAGAATGGTCCCCGCGAATGTCTATCCCGCTGCCACCGAGACCATTCCTGAAATGATTCAGCTCATCCAGACGCTCTTCGACAAGGGCATCGCATACCAGGCCGAAGACAAGTCGGTGTATTTCTCCATCGAAAAGTGGCCCGCATACGGACAGCTCGTGAAGATCGATCGCGATGCAATGCGCGTCGGCGTCCGCATCAAGATGGACGAATACGCAAAGGACGCCATGGCGGATTTCGCGCTGTGGAAGGCGTGGGACGAAGCGGACGGCGATGTCTGGTGGGATTCTCCCTGGGGCAAGGGCCGTCCAGGCTGGCACATCGAATGCTCCGCGATGTCATCCAAATATCTCGGCAAGACCTTCGATCTGCATTGTGGCGGCGTTGACAACATGTTCCCGCACCACGAAGATGAGATCGCTCAGTCCGAAGCGGCGAACGGCTGCAAGTTCGTGAATCTGTGGATGCACTGCGCGCATTTGATGGTCGAAGGGCAGAAGATGTCCAAGAGCCTCGGCAACTTCTATACGCTGAAGGACATTCTTGCGAAGGGCTACAGCGGCCGCGAAATCCGCTACGTTCTCATCGGAACCTACTATCGTCAGAGCCTTAACTTCTCCTTCCAGGCCCTGGACGAGGCACGTGGCAATCTGCAGCGGCTGGACGCCTTCACGAGCCGCCTCGCCGATGTCGCGAAGAACGGCGCGTCGGGCGCTGTGACCGCTGAACAGCAGGCCGCCTTCGATGCGGCGCGCGACGCGTTCCTTGCGGCGCTTCAGAACGATCTCAATGTCTCCGCTGGTCTTGGCGTGCTCTTCGATTTCCTGCGCGATTGCAACCGCGAACTCGACGGCGGCAAGTTCACTGCCGAAGCTGCTCGCGCCGCTCAGGCGGTTCTTGCGAAGATGGACGAAATTCTGGCGGTTCTGGAGCCCGATCCAAGCGAATTGCAGATTCCTGCGGAGGTGCAGGCTCTGGCGGACGAACGTCAGGCGGCCCGCGCCGCAAAGGACTGGGCGAAGGCGGATGCCATGCGCAAGGCGCTGGACGAGTTGGGATGGGTTGTGAAGGACACGCCCAAAGGCCCTCAGTTATTGAAGAAATAGCCAACGGCGGTTCGGATGCTTTCAGCTGATCTGACGCCATACGAGAAGATCGTGGCATACGCTCAGGGGTGTCTGGAGACAGACGCCTCCTGCCACGATTGGGACCATACTCTGCGCGTTCTGAAAAGCGCTCTGGATTTGGGACGCATCGAGGGCACGGACGAGTCGGTGGTGACCGTTGCAGCGATATTGCACGACATCGCGCGTCCAGTCGAGATGCGCGATCATGGCAGGAGCGACCATGCGTTCATCGGCGCGCAGATGGCCTATGATTATCTTGCGGCGGAAGGTGTTCGCGACGATGTCTGGAGACGGCACGTCGCCGATTGCATCCGCACGCACCGCTATCGCAGCCGCACAGGCGAAGCGCCTGCCACGGTAGAGGCGAAGGTGCTTTTCGACGCCGACAAATTGGATTCGCTTGGCGCGATAGGTCTCGCGCGCGCATTCCATTTCGCGGGAAAGACAGGCGCGCGTGTGCATAATTCCGCAGAGGAGGCGCTCGCCGGCGAATCATACGGCCGCGAGGATTCCGCCTATCGCGAATATCTCGTGAAACTGAAATATCTTCCAGAGGCAATGCTTACAAAGGCAGGCCGCGAGACCGCACGTGCACGCCACGAATTTATGAAGCGGTTCTTCGACGAACTCGACGCAGAGTGCTTCTAGCCTTTCTAGGCAGCCCTAGGCAGTTATAGACTCTAGAGTCCCTTAGGTCGCTTTGGTCTCTTAGGTCGCTTTGGTCTCTTTGGTCCCTTTGGTCGCTTTGGTCCCTTTGGTCCGATTGGTCCGATTAGTCCGATTAGTCCGATTAGTCCGATTAGTCCGAT